>NZ_JABZFS010000032.1:0-10200 GCF_014237355.1 Desulfosporosinus sp. | reverse complement strand
GAGACTTCAATAATCGTTTTGGTCACGACGTTGGGGATGGCGTACTGGTTAAAGTAGGACAAACAATTCAGGCTTGTGTTCGAGCGGGTGATCGAGTATATAGGTACGGTGGAGAAGAGATAGTTTTGCTTTTAAGGGACTGTGATAAAACGAACGCTTGGAAGATGGCCGAAACGATCCGTTCCGAAATAAGTGGGCTCGATAATGAATCATACCCTCAAATCACGATTTCTTTAGGCGTTTCAAGTTATCCAGACGATGGAGAGAGTATTCACGATCTTATTGTGGCTTCTGATCAAGCACTCTTAAGGGCGAAACAAAGAGGAAAGAATTGTACTGTTTTATGTTAACCAATCATATAGGAGAATAAATCTTTCGAAAGGGGCTCTGACATTTCAGGGTCCCTTCTTCATGAAATATTCACAACTTTTTCATGAGTTAATCGTATCTGAGAGTTACACTAAGGACATAGAACAGCAAATCAAACGAACAAAGAAGTAAATAAATTGGAGGAATATATTAATAAAAATTCATTCAAATCCAAAGGTTAAAGCCCAAATGGGGCGAGAGAACCTGGATAAAATGAACGAATTTAAAAGTAATTCTTATGGAAATATAATGGCCTACGGTAGTTGTTTAACCGACTACGAGGCACTTCGATGAACGGGAGCGGAAACGCCATATCATCTCAATATTATCAGGGAGAGGATCAGAATGATGTTTGGTTTAATTCTATTAATCTTTATTGCGTATTACATGCTAGCTACTTCAAATTCCAGAGGTTCTCGCTATTTAGATCCTAAATATCAGAGGAAGAATACCCCGCTGGATATAGTGAATGAACGATATGCTCGCGGTGAGATTCAAAAAGAGGAATACCTTGAGCGGAAACAAGAGCTGTTGAGCTAAGGGTAAGGTTACGCTTGAAAAGGATATCGTACGACCCATTTGGTTATAGAGAATTTTTAAAGGAGGAATTTATATGATGAGTTGGGGTAATATGATGGGTGGATGGGGGTACGGTGGTTATGGAAGCGGCTATGGGATGATGGGGATATGCATGCACCTCATCCTAGGGATTGGGATTATTCTAATGATTATCTATCTATTCCGTCGGAGCTCTAGGGTTCATACAGATACAGTACTAGGTAATAACCGGGCAATGGACATTCTGAGTGAACGGTATGCACGTGGTGAAATAGATTCGCATGAGTATCAAAGTCGAAAGCAGGATCTAGAGAGCTACGACATAATAAAAGGAAAACATCTGTAACCCACTTTGGATTAGTGTAAAAAGGCAGTGTCTCAGTGACATTGCCTTTTTACATACTCTTTAAGAAATATTGCCACGTTACATCCCTCTACTTAATAATGCTCAGCTTTCTAATAAAATAATCGTATCCCAGGGTTACACATAGAAATGGGAAAGGTAAACATATATATGAAAAATTTGAAAAATTAATTGTCGTAGGTGTTTTGCTCTTAAGTATTATTGCAACTGGAATCATGACGCTCTCAAAAAAAGAGGATCAAAAAAGCAATCTTGTTATTATAGTTAACAATAAAGTAGTGAAGAAAATTCCGTTGAATAAGCTTAATGAGAGCAAGACTTATGAGTTCAACTTTAATGAAAATATTGGATATGTTCAAGTTAATAATGGGAGAGCAAGAATGGTCGAAATGGAATATAAAATTTGTCCGAAATCTATTTGCTCTGACACAGGGTGGATACAGGTCGCATACCAATCTATCGTATGCCTCCCTAACCAAATTATTGTCAGAATTGAAGGCGCTAAAGATGATGAGATTTTATAGTCCCCTAAAACTTAACTCCCAAATTTACACTATGAAAGTAATGAATATAAACAATGTGGAATTAATGATAACGTTTATTATGGCCGTGCACTTCTTAATATTCCTGGCATATCATGGATTAAATTGGTAAAAGGAGTGCTGAACATGCATATGAAATTTCATACTGTAAAACGTGGGGAAACCCTTTGGAAAATAGCTCATCATCACCACACCTCTGTTCATCATTTGTTGCACATGAATCCTTCTATAAAGAACCCAGATCTTATATATATCGGTCAGAGAATCAAAATTCATTAGAATTTGCGAAATAATACTATCAAAAACGGAATTTTCAAGAGGATGCGTCACAAGAGCATCCTCTTTTTGGTATCTTCATCCATGCGCTACTCTCGGCCGATTACTTTAAAAATCGCTCGTATTGACGATTTCGATTAACGCATCATTTGATGTTCTCTTGAGCCATCTGAAGTGTCTGGGTTACTTTTCATGGGCATCGGGATAGATTCTGAAGAATTACTGCTTTTATGTTGGCTGCCAGGCATAGTGTATCTTGAGGATATTGGATCATTTGCTTTGTTGGGTAACATTTGATTTGATCCTCCTGAATTGGAGGAATCATTTGAATGATTATTCTCACCGGTCATCGGATTTCCCATCGAGTCGGGCATCTCCTCTTGCATCCCGCTTTGGTGAGAAATAGCCATGCTTTCTGTCGGGAAAAGTGTGGTTAAGGTTGTATTTGCCTCAGCCAACATATGAAGGGTATCCTTAGGAGTAGAACCATTTGCAGTTACAATCAAGCCCTTTTCCTGAATCCGCTTGTAAATCTGATACTGATTCACACTCATTCCAAGACTTTGAGCCACTCTTCGGGTATCTTCATCTGTCTTACTAACCATCATGTTCGCAGAAATGTTTTCTTTAAGCATATGGCGCTCTATAGATTCTCGGAGTTTGGTTTGATCGATAACATCTACTGGTTGATCTTGTATGGGTATAACACTAGTTAGAATCAGAGTATTTGCTTGATTAAAGACTCCATATTCATTCGCTTTATCAATAATCAAGCCTACAGCAGAATATATGTCCATTCCTTGAAGTTGTAAGTTCGATGGTGACTCCTGAGTTTCATCAATTACCTTAATAACTTTTGCATTACGGTCAATTAATAATTCCGTACTAGAATCCATATCCAGTACAACGGCTGCTACGGCATTATTAGCTCCCGAGACTAAGTTGAAGACACTTAGAGACAAGGCGAGTAGTAGAATTGCAGCGATTGAACCAAATTTGAGGAGTCTCTGACTTAAAGGTTTATGAACGGGTAGCTCGATATCAAGAACCTGCCCCAGTGTAGGGGTGGCCTTCGGTGTTTTAATTTCTAAATAGTCACCGCTTTCAGTATAAAGAATGGTGACTTTTTTTGATATCTTCATGACAATGCCAGTCGTCTTTTTCATTAAAAGCTAACTCCTCTCTTTGACTATAGAATCTACCTGTGTAAACCCTTTTAAAGACACGAATTCTGGGTCTGATAGGATTAAAGCCGTCGCGATTAGATATTTCCTGCCTCTTTCGAGAACCTTTCGCTTCACGCCTGTTAAGAGTTCTAACTCTTTGAGAGGTAAAAGCTTAGTTTTAGTTAGCTGCATTAATAAATTTGGGTGCTCACAAAGCTCTTGTGCGACTTTCCAGAGAGTAGACTTGCTGTCTCTATGCTTCGGAGAAACTTCCACTAAGTCTTCTAATTGTATTCCATACTCGGCTAAAACTGTCGAGTAGATTTTTACAGTTTCGGCAAAATTACTTTTTTGTTCTTCCTCTTTATAGTGTTTAAACGATGATGCTGACTCATAGTCATAGAGGTTATCTTCGTCAGCTTCCAATGGAGTAAGAGAGAGTACTTGATGTTTCGACTCTTTGCGAAAGAAGTCTATCAGTCGTCTTGTAATAACTGTTTTGGAAAAACTGTAGAAAGACGCTCCCTGGTCAGGTTTATAACCGTCTATAGCTTCGTTAAAAGCAACTAGAGCAATGCTTAACTCCTCATCATGTCCCCAAGTTAGATAGCGTTTACAGAGTTCGGAGCTAACTTTTGCAATAAATGGTTTGTGATTTTGTATCAATTCCTCTCTTATTAGTACGTTTCCTTTTTTCGCTAGTAGTAAAGTTTGCTGAATTGTTAGTTCCGGCACTTCAACCCCTCCACTTAATAGATTGGTTTCGTATAGGTATCGAAAATTTCAGGGGGTACTCGATAAAAAAGTTAATGGAAATTTCTTACCTACTCCTGCTCAGGATAAAAGAAGGCCCAGACCGTTATTAAGGGTCTGCGCCTCCTAGACATCTCGCTAAGTTTGAAAAGCCAGTCAATCTTGTTTAAATTGACTAAAATACCCGTTTGGCACCAACATATACGGATTTCCAGTAGGGACCAAGATTGTAAGTTGTAACGCCTTTAGAACTGGAAGAGTTGATGAACTGACCGTTTCCTATATAGATGCCATCATGATCGATGTTTCCGTTTTTTGCCATGGAGAAGAAGACTAAGTCCCCCGGCTGGAGGTTATTAAACGCTACGGGAGTACCAACAGTGTATTGATCGCGGGAAACTCGTGGTAATGAAATCCCGTTTTTGGCAAAGACATACTGAACATAACCTGAACAGTCAAAACCTGTCTCAGGAGATGTTCCACCCCATAAATAGGGAACACCCATATACTTTTTTGTAGTAGAGATAATAGCATTTACCTTCTCTTGACGGGGTTGGGTATTATTCGACTGGCCGTCTTTAGTAATATAAAGAGAGTTAAGTTGCTTACCAGTAATTGGACCAACGATTCCATCTGAGCTCAAGCTTTGAGCAGTTTGGAAAGCTTTTACTGCTGCTTGAGTATTTGATCCAAAAATTCCATCGACTATGCCGACGTTATACCCTAGATAGTTAAGTTCAGTTTGCAGTTCAACGACATCTGAACCAGTTGATCCAAACCTTAATAAGGTATCCCCCACTGCAGCCTGAACTGTTTGGGCAGGTGCCAGCATTAGAAAAGCACCAAGAATAGCTAAGCTAATTAGTTTTTTCATTAATAATGACAGCTCCTTTCGTTGTTGCAAGTTGTCACCCAACTAGCTCAAGGTACCATTTCTTTATGAACTTCCTATGAAAGACTTATGAATTTCTTGTGAATGAGTGGATTAATTAACTCAGCCTGGCTCTCCTTCTTCATAAGAAATTCACAACTCATTCACAGCATAATCGAATTGATCCAATATACTTTGAGCCATAAAGACAAGGCTGCTTTGAAAGTGGTCTTGGGTAAACTTTAAGGAGGTAAAGATATGAAAAAGACAAAATGGATCGTAGGACTCTCAATTGTAAGCTTAGTGGCGCTTTCGGGTACGGCATTTGCCCTAAATTCAGGCTCGGTTGCAGCAAAATCTGTAGGACAGACCCTCGGTTATATACCGACCGCGACAACAACTCAGCTTCAAGAAACTACTTCCCAGCCCTCAACATTAACGCTTTCTTCCACAAATACTAACCCGGATTCTGTTGCTACTCCTGAATTAGATGGCTATAGTGGTGGTTACGACATGATGGGGGGCCAGGGTGTTAACAGATATGGCGGTGGTTACGGCATGATGGGAGGTCAGGGTGGCTATGGTATGATGGGAGGTCAGGGTGGCTATGGTATGATGGGAGGTCAGGGTGGTTATGGCATGATGGGTGGCGGCTATGACGCTAAAAGTCTGGGAGTTGATCTCACCAATGGTGTAGTTGCCTCATCTGATCAAGCCGTGGCAATTGCAAAAGCTTACGCACAGAAGATTAACCAAAACGTTGTTATTTCCCAACTTCATGAATTTTCAAATGTTTATGGGGTAGAGTTTAAAGAGGGAAAGACAGGAGCTAAAGCCTATGAAGTTATGGTTTTTAAGAATGGGGGAGGGATCATAACTGACATGGGGCCAAATATTATGTGGAACACAAAATATGGACATATGAATTGGGGAAACGATGGAGCTGTTACGGTTAGCGAAGAACAGGCTACTAAGAATGCTCAAGAGTTTGTAACCAAAATGGGAGAAGGATACTCGATCGGAAAACCCGAACTAGCACCGGGGTACTATGAATTTATGGTTCAAAAAGATGGCAGGGATTATGCTGAACTAGATGTAAATGGATATACGGGACAAGTCTGGTTACAGAATTGGCAGGGACCGATTATTCAATCGATTGATGTCAAATAATGAGGTTATAATCGTAATACCCCTTTTACAGAAGGTTTAAGTAAGTACCGTAAACATATAAAAAGCGGCTGAGGAGTGAATCCTTAGTCGCTTTTATGTTAACTCTATATAAAAACTATGTTGATCTTTGACCAACTCATTCTACATAATAAATCACACATTTAGAGATAATATGTGGAAAGTGAATGGCTAAAAGAGACGTGGTCCTAGGTTGAGTGTCAAATTTGAGTTATGAGACAAGGCATCTCACCGGAAAGGCGGGTATTAGATATTGTTCAAAGGAAGAAGAATAATTGCGGGGCTTATATTCGTTGTTGCTTTACTGAGCATTCCTCTCTTTTATAATTTAGGGAAATCTAACAAGGGGCCTATAATAAATCTGGATACTCCAGCTATCCGGCAACTAGAAGTTAAGGAGTGTATCGAGTCGACGGAATTCATGAAGGCTAATCATTTGAAACTCCTGTACCAATGGAGAGAAGAAGGAGTGCGTGAGGGCAAAACGGAGTATATTAATAGTAAAGGGAAAGAATACAAACTTAGCTTTCAAACGTGCTTGAACTGTCATTATAACCCTGGAGTAAAAACGTCGGAGCAATTTTGTGTTTCATGCCATAATTACTCTGCTGTAAAACCGAATTGTTGGGAGTGTCATTTACTTCCCGACCCTCATATTAGTGAGAAGGGTAAGTAATACCGTTAGGTAATAATACTGTATAACTCAAAAAAAGGAGGCAGGGTTACGTAAATGTATTCGCCAAAATATGCCTCAACATGGGATCAAGTATGTTGTAAACACAAAAAATGCCTGGGCAGGCAATAAATGTTCCGAGGGCTTGCCTGTAACGTTCTTATTTTAAGCGCTCATTATCAAGATGGGATGTAGTGAAACTTTAAGTTTTGTTACATCCCTTCTTCATGAGAAATTCATAACTTTTTCATGAGAAAATCGTATCCTAAAGTTACACTTAGGACATGGAAGATCAGTAAGGCAGTAAAACGAAGATTAAATTAGGGGGAATATATAATGAAGAAATTCAGTAAAAAATTCACAGCAATCATAGGAACCGCTGTATTGGCAGTTGGGCTTGTAGCTTTACCAGCTTTAGCTGGAACGACCCAGCAACAAGGGAACGGGTGGGTCGCTCAAATGCAAGGATTTATGCAACAAACGTTTTCACCGGAGCAACACCAAGAGTTAATGAATTCGAAGGAAATGCAAAACCTTCATAATTCTCAGGAGATGCAGAATGCCATGCAATCGGGAGATGTTAAGGCGATGCAAGATCTCATGAATTCAGACCCAAATGTTAAGGCCCAAATGGGTCAAGATAACCTTGATAAAATGAACCAATTCATGAGTAATTCAGGCGCAAATATGATGACCAACGGAAGCGGTTCTGCTACTTCAGGAAGTATGATGAATGGAAGTGGAAGTAATATGATGAATTTCTAGACAATAATTCGGATACATCAATGGACATACTTTGCCCTAAAATGGAGCAACGACTCTAAAGAATAATTAAGTTAAAAAAAGGAGCGATACAAAATGGGTTGCTGTGGGAATTCGAATAAAGACCATTCTATTGTAAATACTTTGAATCCCCAAGATGGGATTGTCTTAAAAATTGAAGGAATGACTTGTGGGCACTGCAAAAGTTCCGTTGAGAAAGCGTTGTTGAAAGTTCCTGGTGTTAAGCAAGCAGAAGTCGATTTAGCCCAAAAACAGGCAGTGGTGATCGGAGCCGTTGATCGTTCGATACTTGTTAAGGCTGTTGATCAGGCTGGTTACAGAATTATCAACCTTCCATAATAAGATGCCGATGGGACTCACACAACCTAGTGAATTTTAGTATACAGAGATGTGAAAAAAGGAAATAAGTTGAAGTCTTATTTAAAGGAAAAACGCTAGATACAAAAAAAGAGAGGAGGAAATTAGGTGTCAAGATTCTATTCTAATAAATTCATCGCATCGCTTGCAATTACCGCACTTACACTGACTGGGGGATTAAGTCCTGTGGTCGCTATGGCGAGCGATGTCCAAATAAAATCAACGTACAATGTTCAGTCTACTCAAAGCTTAGTGAATGCGCTTACTCGTCTTGGTGGGTATGACCGGTATGGTACTACAGTTCAGATCGCGGACTATGGGTGGCAGTCGGCCAGCACAGCGGTTCTAGCACCGTCTGGTGATCTGAACATGGTGGACGCGCTTGCCTCGTCAAGTCTCGCTAATGCAGTCGACGGACCAATACTCCTTGCAGACAAAGATTCTGTCCCTTCTGACACAATGAGCGAATTAAAGAAGCTAGGAGTTAAAAAGGTATATATGGTAAGTGGGACAGCGGTCATTTCGGCTAAAGTAGAGAGTGATCTTAGTGCAGCGGGTATTCAAACGGTACGATTAGGGGGTTATGATCGGTACGAAACGGCTGTAAATATCGCAAAGGAAATTCAAACAATAAAACCGTTTCAAGAAATTGTGGTCACAAATGCATTTGCAAATGTTGATGCAATATCTATAGCCCCAATTGCTGCAGCGAAGGGTATTCCAGTTTTGCTCGTTGATAAGGATTCCGTACCGACAGCTGTGTCAGATTTCATCAACTTGTCGGGTATAAACAAAACATATGTCATAGGTGGAACAGCGGTTGTAGCTGACTCTGTAAAGGATGCACTTCCCAATGCTTTGAGGCTCGGCGGTAATGATCGTTTTGATACTAACACAGAGGTGTTAAAGGAATTTAAAAACCTAATTGCTGGGGGCAAAATGTTCTTTGCAAATGGGAATGATTCTAGCCTTATCGATTCTCTAGCAGGCGCTCCCATGGTGGCCAAAGTGAGAGGCGCTATCGTACTGGTGAATAAAGAATCTGTTCCAGACGGTACTAAAGGGTTTATTCAGAAAAACATAGCACTTAAAAATCCAGGAATTTTAGGAGGAACAGCTGTAATATCAGATTCGACAGTTCAAAGCTTAGGATATAACCAACCCGGACAGTTGAATAACCTGGATGGAGCCTTGGAATTAAATACTCTTAACGCAACATTCGAAGATAAAACAGTCAACGGAAATATTCTTGTCAATGCAGATGGAGTAACACTGAAGAATGTCGTTGTAAAGGGTACGATATTTGTTGATCCAGGTAAGGACGGCTCTGCCACACTTGATAGCGTGCAGGCTGACAGAATTGTCGTCCTATCGGGTGCAGAACTTAGCATTTACTTGAAGGAAACAACTTCCGATAGTCTGGTCGTGTCAAGTTCCTCAAACGTTCGCGTAGTTGCAGAAACAGGAACAATTTTGGGATCTACTCTAGTTCAATCAAATGCTAATGTTGAATCACAAAACGGAGCGGATATCGGACCATTGGCCGCACAGTCTCTAGGAGAAACACCTATTAATGTACAACTCCAAGGAACATTCTCTAACGAAGTTTCCCTTAGTGGGAGCATAAAACTAACAGCTGCAGATGGCTCAATTATTCCTTCTTTAAACGTGGCTAAGGCGACGTCTCCCGATTCAATTCAGTTAGCAGGTAACTTTCCTAGCGTATCTATTGATGATAACTCATCAATTACCGTGTTATCAGGCAAAATTGACAAATTGGTGGCATTGGGAACATCTGAAATCGACGTTAAAAGTGGTGCGGAAATCACTGAATTGAGTTCTGTTACTGGCGGTATCAAAGTAAGTGGTGGCGGAACTGTCGATGGAAAAACAACGACAGATACCCCCACAGAACTAGGCGATATCTCATCTACACCAGTTATAGATCGCGATAGAGATAGAGATAGAGATGTCATTCAAAAGTCAGAGCCCGTTATCTCAGGAACGGTCAGAGCTGGAGATACAACGATTTCTGGAACGTCTGAGGCTGGGGCCACAATAAGTGTTAAGAAGAATGATACCGAAATTGGCACAGCGACAGCCGATGGGACAGGTATCTACACTGTAACGTTAAACGACGGTGTGACCCTGGCCAAAGACGAAGTGCTTTCGATCATTGCTAAAGCACCCTACAAGTCCATAAGTAACACCGTAAATATAACGGTTGCTGCAGCCCAAACAACACAACCGACCGTTATGGGAACAGTCGGTGCCGGTGAAACCATGATAATGGGAACCGC
>NZ_JABZFS010000067.1:0-10300 GCF_014237355.1 Desulfosporosinus sp. | reverse complement strand
CTCTGGCATTCGTAGGTTCGAATCCTCCCACCCCAGCCATTAGGGCCATTAGCTCAGTCGGCTAGAGCACCTGACTTTTAATCAGGGTGTCCCGCGTTCGAGTCGCGGATGGCCCACCATAAAATTCGCGGATGTAACTCAGTGGTAGAGTGTCACCTTGCCAAGATGAAAGTCGCGAGTTCGAATCTCGTCACCCGCTCCAACAATAAATATGGCAAATGATATTAAAAGTTTAAGGGTTGGTAGAAATACCAACCCTTTTGTGTGCCTGCGATTGGACGTATATATCCCTGCAACATTATTAATCAGAAGAATCCCAGGCGACAACAAAAAATAAAATGCTACCTCTTGCGTTTAGCCATAAGATTACTTAAGAACTCTTTAATTCCACCTTTTTTAGGTTTCTCCCAGGCATGCTGAACTGGTATTTGTCCTCCAAACCCTTGGTTGTAACCCTGAGGTGCATACTGTTGGAAAGGATAACCTTGATTTGGGAGACTTTGATGGATTGTTGGTTGCAATAGTGGAGACTGTTGCTGCCCGAAGCCTTGAGGTGGATAGCCTGGAGTGGTGTAGCCTTGACCACCCGCATTTTGTGGTACAGCCCCCCAACCCTGATTCCATCCTGGATTCCCCTGAGGCCTTGGCATAATGGGTTGTTGAGTCCAATACATATTCATTTTATCAAAGGACATTATCTAATCACCTCCGCATGATTCAACAAGAAGGGAGAATATGGTATATCATATTCGGTCTATTGTATTTAGCTACCTGAGAAGTTTGTTCCGCACCCCATTTACTAAGATGAGAACTAATTCAAAATAGCTTCAAAAATGTCTGAATAGAAAGAATTATATATAAATCTAGGAAAATTATGGTAGACAGAGATTGGAAGATAATATAAAATTAATTTGTAAATGTAACTATTTGTTCAGTGATGATGACTTCCTTTTATGACATGGATCGAATATTAAGAAAAACAGGTTATTCGAACATGATCTTCTAATGCACATTTTGAATGGTAATTGTTCCAATTGGTGCAAATGATGGATAGGAGCTTATCGCATGGAATTGTTTCAGTCACAACCTATTATTGAGGGTCAAGAAAATGATTTAAATAGGATAATAAATTGGGATAATTTTAATATGTCCAGAAAAATCTCTGTTGTCTTTTTCTTGGCCAACGTTGTTTTTCTTTTTGTTGACTACAATAACAAAGTAAAGGGTCTTTGGGCACTCCATGAAGCTTACTGCCATGTGTTTTATACTCATGTTGTTTTGGGTTTGGTTACACTGATATATCTTTTTATTTCCTACCAAGTCAAAGTTGACTCTGCAAGTGAAATAACAAACCTTCATAAAGCATGTGTAATTACATTTGCACTATTTGTACTTAACTATTCCGCTGTAATATCTGGTTGGATGTCTCAGGAAATAAATAGACCAAATAACGTATACATTATTGCATGTTTTACAATTGCCTTAACGCTAAATTTTAGATCAAAAATTATGGCGTTTTTATATGGGGTATCCGGTGTTACTTTTATGATTTTACTTACAGCTAGTTTAGACGATCCGTATATGAGCTTTGGGCATTATACGGATGCCTTTTTATTAGTAGTAATATCGTATTTTCTTTCCACTATACTCTATAGATATAAGCAACAGAATTTACGTCACAATTATTATCTAGAGGACTTAGTCGGAAAGAGAACGGAAGAATTGCAAAGGGCCAATGAGTTACTTACAGAGCGGACCGTGGAACTGCAAGATATAAACGACTTACTTACAAAAGAAATTGTTAAACGAAAACAAACTGAGATAGAGATGGTTCGTCTAGATAAGTTAAAGCTAATCGGTGAAATGGCTGCTAGTATCAGTCATGAGGTACGCAATCCCATGACAATAGTAAAAGGTTTTTTGCAGTTACTTAAGAATAAACAGGGATCAAGGGATAAGGAATACTTTGACATTATGATAGAGGAGCTAGATCGCGCAAATTCTATTCTCTCGGAGTTTCTATCTATTAGTAAAAACAAACCCAGTATATTGGAATGGCACAATATAAATGACATAGTTAAGTCGACGTTGCCGTTGATGCAAGCGGACGCACAAAATAATGATAAACTATTAGCTGTAGAGCTAAATAGTGTGCCGGATTTGAAAATCGACATCCAGGAAATACGTCAACTGTTATTAAATCTTGTTCGTAATGGTTTTGAGGCAATGTCACGTGGCGGACAATTAAGAATAAAAACGTTTTCTACTAATTCTGAAGTAGCTTTGGTAGTTGAAGATGAGGGTATTGGAATTGAACAAAATATGCTTGATAAGTTGGGCACTCCTTTTTTTACAACGAAAGAACAAGGAACGGGTTTAGGATTAGCTGTATGTTACGGCATAGTAACACGAAACAATGGAAGAATAAGTGTTCAAACTAGCCCTAAAGGCACAACATTCAATGTGTATTTTAAAATTTGATCTAATACAAAAGCTCAAGTTAAGACTAACTACTGAATCAGATCGTTTCTAAAAACGATTTGATTTTACTGCTGATAATGTTGGTTGACTAGCAGGAAATATTGGGAATGTGTGGAATTATTTAGTTAAGCTTAAACTTAAATGGTTAAGCGGCAATGAAACAAAGGCTCAAAATCGACTGCATAGTTACTAGTTTAAGGAGGAATTTAACTTGGCAAAATTATTAAATAGGGTTGCAGTAGTAACCGGAGCAGCCCAAGGAATTGGTGCGGCCATAGTAAAACGGCTGCTGGAGGATGGTGCTGCTTCAGTCGTGGCTTTAGACATTAATCAAGAGCTACTAGAACAAGCTGCAGAGGAATTGGACCCTATGGGGGAAAGAGTTATTCCGATAAAATGTAACATTGCTGACAGAGTTGAAGTTACTGATGTTTTCAGGAAGATCTACGAGAGACTTAGTAAGGTAGATATACTTGTGAACAATGCAGGGATCACAAGAGATGCTATGTTTCATAAAATGACACCTGAGCAATGGGATTCGGTAATTTCTATAAACCTGACCAGCGTTTATAATTGTTGTCAGGCTGTTGTAAACGAGATGCGCAAGCAGAAATACGGTAAAATAGTAAATCTTTCCTCAACATCGGCTTGGGGTAATATTGGACAGGTAAACTATAGTGCCTCTAAAGCGGGAATGATTGGTATGACAAAATCCCTTGCCAAGGAACTGGGAAACAAAAATATCACCGTTAATGCAATAGCCCCAGGTTTAATTGATACGGAGATGACAAGGAGCATGCCGGAACATCTTAAGACAATGGCTCTTATGTTATGTCCTGCGGCGCGAGTCGGAAATCCGTCAGAAATTGCTTCAGTAGTATCATTCCTGGCTTCGGATGACTCTAGCTTTGTTAACGGTGAATGTATCAAAGTTTGTGGTGGATTCCTAATGTAGTTTTTGGTATTCGGTGTCCGGTTCCGATTGCGCCGAAATATTGATCATATTTACTGACGCTGAATAAGCGTCTTTTTTTATTTTTATGTAAAATATTACTAAAATAATTTTATAAAAGCATATAGGTAATCTATAGACTTTGATTCGAATAAAATGATAAAATATATTTAAACAATTCTAAATATTTAGTCTTCTAACTATTTTGTAGTTAGAAAATGGGGAGGCTGCAATTATGAGTGAATCTAAAAAAACGGGCTCATTCCTCCAACGCAACGAGCGCCAATTTGAAGTTGGAGATCGTGTAGTAACGTGTAATCAGACCATCGGAACTGTTGTACGTGTTGATTGCGATAACAATGGAGTTTTTATTGTAGTGCGGTTAGATGTTCTTCCACGTGAATTTGCATACGATCCTTGCGATCTTAAATTAATCTAAGTACAATTTCTCTTCATTGAGGGGGCCAGCAGTTCGAGGATTACCCTTATTAACTGGACCTTTTTGTAAAGTTCCCAACTCAAAATTAATAAGTACAATGGCTAAGAGTGTTAATAACCCGCCGACAAGCTGGATAGTTAAAACACTTTCTTTTAGAATAAGGTAACCGCTAAGGACTCCAACCACCGGAATGAGATTTAAATAGATGGTTGTTAAAGCCACGTCCAAACGTTTCAAGGCATAGATATATAATAAATAGGCAATACACGAACAAAAAATTGCCTGAAATAAAATATTACCTAAGGCTGTTAGCGAAAACAGCTTCCATTCGCGATACTCTAAAAGTGACAAAGGAATAAAACACAGGGTTCCAAAGATCGTTTGGTAAGTCGTCAAAAATAATCCTGAATATTTTACTTGAAGAGACTTATTAACCAAAGTAAAAAATGCCCATGATAGCATTGCAGTAACCATCAGAATATTCCCAACAAAGTGGGTAGAATTTACCTCTACCTTGCCGTTGGCAGTAACAGCAAGGTAAGAGCCCCCGATGGCTATACCAACTCCCAACAGCTTTATTAATGATATTCTGCCGTGAAAGAACAGTACATCCAATGTTATTGTAATAATTGGAACGACGGAAACGATTAGGGAAGCGTTTGTTGCTGATGTATATTTAACTCCGATATTTTCTAAGACGAAATATAAGGTGATGCCAAAAAGCCCCCCTAAAACCATTTTCGGGAAGTCAGACTTGTCTAGTTTAGTTTGGGGTTCAACTCTGCGGATAATTATTCCGAGCAGCAAGGAGGCTATTACGAAACGGATAAGCGCCATGGTGATCGGAGGGATTTCCACAACAGTCACTTTGATGCTGACATAAGAGATTCCCCAAATTATTATGACAGCAAGCATTGCTAAATTGGCCCTCAATAAATTTTTCATGATAATTCCTCTCTTCTAAATGTTCCCAACGATCCATTATACTACATCTTTGCTATTTTCAAAGGCTATTTTACTGCGTACA
Source organism: Desulfosporosinus sp. (assembly GCF_014237355.1). Classification (NCBI taxonomy): domain Bacteria; kingdom Bacillati; phylum Bacillota; class Clostridia; order Eubacteriales; family Desulfitobacteriaceae; genus Desulfosporosinus; species Desulfosporosinus sp. Next base: position 5,401 of record NZ_JABZFS010000067.1, on the reverse strand, counting down.
CTAAACAAATAATCAAAGGCTACCACCTAACTTAGAGGTGGTAGCCTTAATTTAACAATAACGTTTTTTGTCGAGTTAAATGGAGCTGGTGATGGGACTCGAACCCGCAACCTGCTGATTACAAATCAGCTGCTCTTCCAATTGAGCTACACCAGCATGTTTTTTGGACAAGCTTTATTTTACATAGATTATGAATTGACGTCAAGAGGTTAATTCCTAGAAATAAAAGGTAAATACATGAATAGATGAAGTGTCCCCTTTGTATATTCATTATTTGAACCGCTTTTAATCTAAAACGCTTTTTGTCCCGATTTTTTCCCCGATGAACACAGAGGTTTCATAGCCAAGTTTGGTTTGCTCAACGATATCTTCGTCAATTCTAACCTTATCCGGCTCTAAGAATAGGATTACTGTGGATCCTCCAAATTTGAAGTAGCCCTTTTCATCCCCCCGATTTACTAATCTATTAGGGGTATAGGTTTGAATAATTGAGCCGACGCAGGTGGCGCCTACTTCAACATATAAAACATCTCCAAAGTGATGAGAATGAAAGATGCTCCATTCTCGCTTGTTTTCACAAAAAATCCTATTGATCTTTCGAAGTGCAATTGGATTAACAGAGTAGTAAGCCCCTTTGATTTTTTTCGTATCCTCACAGGTTCCGCTGTCGATAAAATGATAGCGGTGATAATCTGTAGGGCAGAGTCTTAAAATCAAGCATGTCCCTTTGTTGTATTTTTCAGCCACACGATCATCTTTAATTAAATCTCTAAGGCTATAGGTAAAATTCTTCACTTGAACTAGTTTTTCTAATTCGATAGTTTCATAAGCAAAAAGCTTCCCATCTCCAAAGGATATAAGTGAGTGGCTTTCAGAAGCGATTGTACGTGCATTAGGCTTTAACTTACGATAAAAAAAGTCATTAAAGGATGAAAAATCCTGCAATCTTTTTTCAGCAATCGACATATCTATATTGAATTTGGTAATAAAGGGGTTTATCTTCTTAGTGCTTATCTTTCTGTCTAAATACATTCCATAGAGGCTTGAACACATTCGTTTCTTTATAAAAGCTTCTAAAAGACTCATACCAAGAGGGGAGGAGTAGGTCCAATTTAAAACCTTTTCTCCGGCTACCCTCTCAATTTCATAGGATTTAGTTTTACGGTTATAATACTTTATCAAAGTGAAGCAACTCCTATATCGAGGTTGATTTTTGGATTCCGTAGTGCTTTGTAACGCATTCCTCTACTTCCCTAATGCTAGTATACCATAGTCATAACGAATGGTCTCATTTGGCCCAAAACAACTAATAAAATTCTTGTAAAATATGGGATTAATTAACGTTTTAGAATTCTGCCTTTTGTGGAAACCTAACTTGAGATTGATTGTAAAGGAGATAAGAAACATGGCCACCTTAGGTAAAGGCAACAACACAAATTTCTTGCCACAAGGAAATACTCCTAAACCAGGAATCATTACTCCAAAAACAAAAGTAATCTCGGAAAAGACGGATGTCCCTACAAATGAAAATACTGATGCTAGTCATCCTTGATTATGCCAATATCTCACCCGGGCAGCTTTAGCTGTCCTATTTTTTTGGTTCCGCCGCATCTCAGGATATTCTTGGGGTGATAATTCCAGGCAAGAGGAGGATAGCTTAGTCCATTAAAAGCAGGTTAATCAATCAATAATGTAGAAATATCCTAAGAAATATATCGTTTAAAAAATTACTTTGTGATTTCAAAGAAACTATTTGATATTGGGGAGGATTATGTGTGATTGACCTAATTCAGAATATAAATAATAACAGTTCTGCCTCTGGTTGTTGAGGACCGATTTCTAGTGCTGGTCAGCGCAATGAATCCAAGACTGAGAACTGCCAGATCTGTGGAGGGCAATTAGATTACTTCAATTCAGGACGAGACTTAACCTGCCTCCATTGTGGTAAAAAAGAGATGGGTAACATTTCCTGTCCAAATGGACACTACATATGTGATGAATGTCACGGGAAAGGGCTTTTTGATATTGTAAAAGATTACGTATTGAGTTGTAAGACTACAAATCCCTTGGAAATAGCCAAGGATTTAATGGGCCAGAAAAATGTCCCCATGCTCGGCTGTGAGAATGCTTGGATAGCAGCAGGCGCTTTTATGGCAGCCCTTAAGAACGAAGGAACAACTATGGTTACAGATGAACAGATTATTGAAGTTCTGATTCGGACCAAGCGACAGGCTGTCGGAGGATTTTGTGGACTAACAGGGGTATGTGGAATTGTTCCAGCCATGGGCGCCTGCTTTAGTATCGTTTTAGGTGCTGCTTGTTCGAAAGATCAAGAAACAGCGAAAACAATGGAAGTAGTCGCAAGAATTGTTGGAAAAATCGCCAACGAAACAGGTCCTTGCTGCTGTAAAAACTTTGTTTGGACTGCCCTTAATGAGGGCATTACATTGGCACAATCCTATCTTAAAGTCTCTTTGTCTTCGCCGAGTCAAGAGATTATTTGTACCCACAGTTCACGTCACCCTCATGGATGTAGAGAGAGTAAATGCCCTTATTTTAAATGATGTGAAAAAGTTTGCATTGACTTTTTCTTGAGTTATATCTACCTACCTTAGATGTTTGGAGGGTGATTATAGAGTAAGCAGAAAAGTTAAGTCAGTTGTTTGATTAATTTCAGGATATTTGCAAATAATGCTATAGAATAGTCTGAATAAATTAATCGATCAGAAAGGGTGTAGAGTTTTGAGTAAACCAATCCTTGACTTAACGCGTTCTTTATATGATCTTACCGAGGAATATCCTGAGCTGATCCCGATTTTGCTTGATATGGGCTTAGAAGGAGCGGCAAATCCTATTCTAAGAAAAACGGTGGGACGTAAATTACCCGTCTTAGAAGGTCTTAAACGGCATGGTGTACCCTTAGAAGAAGCCAGACGCAAGCTGGCCGCAAAAGGTTTTCATGTGCCAGGCGAAGAAGATCCACTAGAAATTCGTAAGGAACGCCGAGAACAGCTCAAGGAGATCATCCGGGATATCCACCGTCAAGCAAATCCAGACGAATTGCGAGAGAGATTTAAGGACTTGCTGAGCGATGTAGGGGCTACAGAAATTACTCAGTTGGAACAAGAATTAATCCAAGAAGGGTTATCCGAGCTGGAGATTAAATCCTTGTGTGATGTGCATGCAGCGGTCTTCGAAGAAGGTTTAAATAACCAAGTTGTGCAGGAAGAGCAAGCTGGACATCCGGTTCATACCTTTAAAAAGGAAAATAGAAAGATAGAAAAAATAGTGACTTCACTGAATGAGCTTTTTGCAAAATTGAGCCAAAATGATTTTGCCTCTAAGGAAAACCATGTGGCTGAGTGGCGGCAACTTCATGAGCAATTATTAGAAATCGAGAAACACTACAGTCGTAAAGAGAACATTCTGTTTGCTTACCTTGAGAAACACGGAGTAAACGCACCGCCGAAAGTAATGTGGGCAATTCACGATGACATCCGTGCACTTTTGAAAGAAGTTAGTAAAACTTTAAGGGATCAACAGCCAAACGTGAAGGAACTTAAGGAGACTATTGAAAGAACGGCCCGACCAGCTATAAAAATGATCACAGATATGATTTACAAAGAAGAGAATATTATGTTTCCCATGTGCATTGATACTCTTACTGATCAGGAATGGGCAGAGGTGGCAGAGCAAAGTGAGGAGATAGGATATCTGGTAGAGCCGGATACTGGCTGGAAACCTGCTATTACTGCGGAAAGAACAGTCTCCCTAAATCAGACTCCTCTATCCGACAATTTATCTAGAGGTGCAGAGGCTGAGATTCCCTTTGAGACAGGAGTGCTTACCCAGAAACAATTAAACCTTCTTCTCAATAACCTGCCCGTCGACATTACCTTTGTAGATGAACAGGACACCGTAAGGTATTTTACCTTTGGCAAAGAACGAATTTTTCAGCGCAGCAAGGCAATTATTGGGCGTGAGGTGAAAAACTGCCATCCACCTGACAGTGTACATATCGTGGAAAAGATTCTGGAGGACTTTCGCAGCGGACGGAAAGACTCTGCTAACTTCTGGTTGCACTTAGGGGAAAAATACGTTTATATTCAGTATTTTGCTTTGCGTGATGAAAACGGTAATTATGCTGGGACGATTGAGGTTTCACAAGATATAACGGAAATACAAAAGGTTCAAGGTGAAAAAAGAATCTATACATAGGGCAGGCGACAGATTCAGAACTCCCTATTCTTTGGTTCCTCTAGTTGAAATATACCAAGATTTAATGTGGAGAGTGAGGATTATGAACCATATGAATAATAGCATATTTCCACATACAACAAAACGAGTATTCCTTAATACCCATCCAAAAGATAATGCTAAGATACGGCATCACACAATTGCACGTTTAGACTCCTATAAGCATAGCAGCAATCAAGTATTGACGGATAAAATAGAAAAGCTAAATTCAGAATGGGATACTGAGAGATTTCTCGAAGCAAATGCAGCATCAATTGTTATGGTAAGTACATTATTAGGCTTAAAACATAGCAAATACTGGTTCCTTATAACAGGGGCAGTTGGATTATTTCTTCTTCAGCACGCATTACAAGGGTGGTGTCCTCCTGTTCCTTTCATAAGAAAAAGGGGTATGCGAACATCTGAGGAAATAAATAACGAGAGGATCGCCTTGAAAATATTAAGAAAGGACTTTTCGGAAGTCAATAGTTGTGATGTTTCAGAAATTCTTAGTATTGTAGAAAAAGATTAATTTACTAGAAAACCAATATAGCCGCCAAGCTGGCGGCTATTCCCGATTCAATACCTTTCTGGAGGACTAAATGATATTTAACTGTAAATTATGATATAATTTTGTAAAACTCATTACGAAGGAGCAATAACATGATTAAACGTTTCGTGGATTTAAAGAAAGATTCAGTTTCTAACTTCCGTGGTGGTAATGGCGAACTTCAAATGACACACTTTTTAGAAGCTGAAAAGGATGAATTCAAAGGTAAAGGTCGCTTATTTTGCAAGAATACTCTAAAACCTGGGAGCTCCATCGGACTTCATGAACATGTTGGAGATTTTGAGACCTATGTTGTTTTAAGTGGAGAGGGTCTAGTTAATGACAACGGAGACTTGCAGCCTGTTAAACCCGGTGATGTAATTATCACGAAGAACGGTGAAAAGCATTCCCTTGAAAATACAGGTACCGACGATTTAGAGGTTATCGCCTTAATTTTATTTGACTAAACAATTTCTAGCCAATCATAGTATATACATCTCCCAAAGGGACACATTTTAGAACAAAAGTGTCTCTTTGTTTTTTGTTTTTCTGAAAGCAACTCAAGGCCTGTGTCATCCTGAGAGATAGCGAAGGATCTAGATCCTTCGCTATCTC
>NZ_JABZFS010000040.1:0-1593 GCF_014237355.1 Desulfosporosinus sp. | reverse complement strand
TATCTATGTTTACTCAGAATAGTGCCTTATCGTCTCCTGCTTCAGAAAGCCCTGCAAGCATTAATCATAACCACACGCATGGTGTGTTAGGTGGTCTGGATGCGGACGATCATCAGCAATATCTAAATGCAGAGAGACATGCTGGAGATCTGCATGAGGCTCTTATTCGAGTTACCGGAATTAAGCGTTCGGGCGGTAATGCACTATCCGGCGAGGTTACACTTGCTGCCGGAGCGAATGTCTCCATCTCACAAAATGATGAACAGAAACTCATTACGATAGCAGCTACAGGTGGAGGAGGATCCAGTTATCCTAATCCGATTGATGAGCCACCAGCCAATCCAAGTAGTCTTGACGACGAATTTAACGATTCTGTGATCGATAATAAATGGGTATGGGCGAACCAAGGGACAGCAACAGCATCTGAAGGTGATATTGATGGGAAGATTGGGATTATACCTGCAGGCGATAGTCGGTGGCGGTGTTTAGTGCAAAATGTCCCTGCAGAATCCTGGGAGGCGCTTGCAAAGGTTCATTTTGGAGGTGACTATATAAGTGATTCATTTGCTGGGATGATAGTTCTACCGGTTACAGATGGAAATATTGAAGCGCTTGCAATTGGTAAAGATGGCTCAGGAAGCCCCACAAGAATTCGGGCAGAGAAGTGGAACAGCTGGACTTCTTGGGGTACTGAGAGAAAAGCCATTAACTATGGTCCATCGTATATTTATCTTAAAATTGTTTGGGATGGCATTACTTTAACGTATTACTTGTCTTCTGATGGAGTGGGATTTCCGAAGCTCTTATCTTCGTTTACTCCTTCATTTACACCGGGCCGCGTGGGAATTGGGGCAAGAGGTAATGCGCTACCGAGCTACTTTGATTTCTTTAGGATTATTGAATGATTTGATGCAAAAACTATGGAGCGTAAGCTCCTTTTTTGATGGGAGGACTACCATGAAGGAATTTATAAATATGATACAAGTTGCGTTGTCGGCACTTGGTGGTTGGCTAGGTTGGTTTCTAGGAGGGTACGATGGTTTCTTATATGCGTTAGTTGTTTTTGTAGTGCTAGATTACATTTTGGGTGTAATGTGTGCTGTTATTAATAAGAACCTATCAAGCGAAATTGGAGCCAAAGGAATCTTTAGGAAAGTGGTAATCTTTTCACTTGTAGGAGTTGCCCATATTGTCGATGGAAATATTAATGGGAACGGGAGTGCTATCCGGACTGCTGTGATTTTCTTCTATCTATCTAATGAAGGAATTAGTATCGTGGAAAATGCAGCAAGACTAGGGTTACCGGTACCGGAAAAACTTATAGATGTGCTGGAACAGATAAATAGCGGAGGAGATAAGCATGAATAGTATGAGTAAACCAAATAACTTGCATACGAGATATATGATTGAGAATGACTGTTTTGCAGCAGGGAAAAAGATTAAGCCAAAGGGCATAATGGTTCATTCGACGGCATGTCCCGGTGTCATGGCGTCAGATTGGTATGAAAGGTGGAACAAATCGTTCAGCAGGGGGCAAATTGATAGACAGGTGTGTGTCCATGCTTTTTTAGATGATAAGGAAGTTTGGCAGTA
>NZ_JABZFS010000024.1:0-1593 GCF_014237355.1 Desulfosporosinus sp. | reverse complement strand
TTCTTTCCATCCTGGCCGTGCAGCAGCGGCCAAGGGTGAGGTTGTTCGCCTATTAAAGGAGATCGTGAGCTGGGTTTAGACCGTCGTGAGACAGGTCGGTTACTATCTACTAGAGGTGTCTGTAGTCTGAGGGTAAGCTACTTTTAGTACGAGAGGAACAGAGTAGCGGCGCCACTGGTGTATCAGTTGTCCGACAGGGCATTGCTGAGCAGCTACGCGCTAAGGAATAAGAGCTGAATGCATCTAAGCTCGAAATCTGACTTGAAAAGAGACTACGTTAAGGATTCCGGTACAAGACCGGTTTGATAGGGTCGGGATGTACGCACCAAGGCAACGAGGTGTTCAGTCCGCGGCTACTAATCATCCGTGCCTGTCCGTCTTGCTTTGTCCAGGCGAAATCTGATATGTGCATGTTTAATATACACCTTCTTAGGTAAAGTATATATAAAATGGATTCATTTGTGAATCGCTCATTGCCAAGGTGGCGGAGCGGCTACGCAATCGCCTGCAGAGCGATTCCATTCCGGTTCGAATCCGGACCTTGGCTTTACCATTTACAATTCATCATGAGAGAGATTGGCGGCCATAGCGGCAGGGCAATTCCTGTACCCATCCCGAACACAGAAGATAAGCCTGCCAGCGTTCCTTACTGTACTGAAGTATGAGAGTCTTCGGGAACTCTGGATCGCTGCCAACTCACTCAACACTAACTACTAATTTCTTTTTCTAACATTGATTTAACTTGAATTAATCTATTTGTTTTTTTGTAAATGTTTATTCTTACAATCTTTTATTGTTTTTTGATTGTGCATGCATAGGTATAATTCTCGACATCAAAACATTTATACAATCATGATCACAGATTCATTGTGAACGATGAAAAGCAGAAGATATTTCAAAAACTAAAACAATTACTTTCGACTTATGTACCACCTCTAGTTATTACCAGAGATGAGGGCGAAAGGTTCGATCTTTATGGGGGTAAAAATGTTATTATTGATGGCAGGATGTATGAACAGGTCTACTTTGCATCCACGATCATATGGAAACACCATGTAGGATTCTACTTCTTTCCTGTTTATTCGCATCGTGAAAAGTTTCTTGATACGCTTGACCGGTTAATGAAATTACTCAAGGGTAAATCATGTTTTCATCTAAAGAAGTATGATGATTCCATTTTTGTAGATATTGAAACAATTCTTGAAAAGGGTTTTCAGATATATGTTGATGAAGGGTGGGTATAATTTATCTCATCTGTTTTAGTCGTAAAAATAAACTAAAACCACGCTTCACGTGGCAGGAATCCATAATCAATTAAATAAGTTGCCAAAAAATGGTTGTTTTCATTTCTGCGTGGTAACAATGACATCTTCTCCAAGTACTCTTCTTTGTGCCTCGCGTTTTGCAACTTCAATGAATTCTTCATTAGCACTTTTCTTTCCGTCCACCCATTTATCCATAACAACACATGTGACAAGGTCTCCTGTAACATTGACTGCAGTGCGGCTCATGTCAAGGATTCTGTCAACTCCTATAATAAGTGCGATACCAGCAGTGGGTATTCCTACACTGGTTAATATCAGGGCAAGGATA
>NZ_JABZFS010000086.1:0-57875 GCF_014237355.1 Desulfosporosinus sp. | reverse complement strand
AACTCTTCCCGTGCAGACCCCTGAATAACTAAATATCCGATGGGCTGAGCCGGGGCTTCTTCTTTCCCTTCTCCTTCCGGCTCTTCAACAATAAAGACTTCCGATTCAGATTGTTGAATCCAGGTCCAAAACCCTCTAAGAAATTCCTCTCGGTACTTTAGCGTTACTTCCATGGGTTGCTTGCGCCACGGAGAAATACTATCCGGAATACCAACTTTTCCAAGAGCATAAATAAATGGCCAGTCACGAACATTTCCTTGTCGAACTCGCATATAATCACCTCTTAGGTAATCTATGCAATCATCCCCGGTATCGCTTTTAACTGAATAAATATATCCGGGCACTATAATAGTGTCTTTTTTGTTCTTTACAGATTTATTGCTCCATATAAGTAAAAAGAGGACTCAAACAGGGTAGGGATTCAGGAATCGCCCCTACGAAACGCCCTAAGAAACTTCCTCCGAAAGAGGTGAAACTACTGTACATCGCTATCCTAGTACTAGGCCTCTGCCTTCTTCTTTGGGGAATGAAGATTCTGCGGCAGGGGCTTCAAACCTTCGCCGGACAACGCCTCCACCAAGCACTTCTTTGGATGACAGCCACTCCCTGGAGAGGGTTTTGGAGCGGCTCAATCTCCACAGCTCTTCTTCAATCAAGCACTGCCTTGACTGTCATGGCCGTATCCTTCGTTGATGCAGGACTCCTCCCCTTTGGCAATGCCTTCGCGTTAATATTAGGAAGCAATATAGGTACTACCTTAACGACACAACTACTTGCTCTCCCCTTAGATCACATCACTCCCTATATTATGGTATTTGGCTCTCTTGGATTTCTTTTTATTCCGTCTCGCTGGAGATTTCTTTCACAATCTGTTTTCGGCCTAGGGGTACTTTTCTTTGCATTAGGCCTACTCCAGGTTGGAATGGCACCACTCGTTGACATGCCCATAATTCAAAATTTCCTTCGACAGTTAGGAGACAATCATCTTCAAGGGGTTATAGCAGGGACGGTGGTATCCGCCCTACTCCATTCCTCAAACGCTACGACGGGAATCGTCATGCTGCTCACGGCTGACGGATGGATAACCCTCCCTACTGCACTTGCTTTTATCTTTGGTGCAAATATCGGCACCTGTTTTACCGCCGTTATCGCAGCTCTCGCCTCCTCACGAGCGGCTCAGCGAGTAGCACTATTTCATGTCTTACTGAATGTTTTTGGCGTACTAATTTTCTTACCCTTTGTGGAACCAATGGCCAATGCCCTGACTCTTCTAGGCGGAAGCCTCTCTCGCCAAGTTGCTAACGCCCATACTATCTTTAATCTTTTGTCTTCCCTATTAGCCTTCCCCTTATTGCCCTGGTCGACTAGGTTCCTTAAAAAAGTACTCCCCTAAAAGAATTGTCATCCTGAAGGTCGTGAAGGATCTTCCTCTAAATGCGGCAAGATCCTTCGCTGACACTCAGGATGACAACTTCACAAAATACTCCAAATTGACAACATATTAGTGCACTCCAACGATCAGCGAATAGTTTCCTGAACGCCAACGATCACTTATTTCCCTGAACTCCAAACTTATCTTCAATCAAATCACAAATCCCTTGAACATCCTCTAAGCTAAAGCAGGGTATGCCGTTATCAAACTCAAGATCACTGGCTATGGCAATAAGCTCCTCAGGCTTGGAAAAAAGCCCCTCATGTACTGCCGAGCGAAATACTTCGATTTTCGGCTTATCAGCATGCTTATATCCCTCAGTAAAAATGATATCCACTCCATGAATTCGGGCAAGCACCTCATCCAGGGGCTGATCCTCAGAGACACGTTCCAAGACAGCAATCCTTTGAGGAGAGCTTATTGCCACTATATCTGCCCCAGCACGATCATGGCGCCAGGTATCTTTACCTGGTTGATCCATCTCAAAGCCATGGACATCATGTTTCAAAGTCGCCACCCTCCATCCGCGGCCCTTAGCTTCCCTAATTAGTTTTTCTAGGAGGGTCGTCTTTCCTGAGTTTGACTTTCCACCGACAATAGAGATAACGGGAATTTGAGTAGGTCCTAATCTTACATCCATTTTAACTCTCCCAGTCCGCAATCCAACGCGCCATTAATAGTTCCCCAACTTCCACTGCCCCATGGTTTTCTGGTACATCTACTAATAGATGGCTGCCAATCATCGAGCGAAGGATTCCCGACCCCTGAGCAGGAGCTAGATCCGCCCATAGTTCTCCATCTTTAAATACTGCTTGGGCACGCAAAAAGCGTCGTTGTTTCCCAGTCTTACCAAAGCTGCTCGCCATCTTAACCGGGAATTCTCCCTCTTCCGGGGTAGAACGTCCCGTTAACTTGCGAAGCACTGGACGAACTAAGAGTTCAAAGGTTACCATTGCAGCTGCCGGATTACCTGAAAGGGAGAAAAAGATCTGCTTTCCTTTTTGTCCGACGGAAGCCGGAGTCCCCGGCTTTAAGTTCAATTTCCAGAACAACATTTCACAGCCAAATTGGGCAAGAGCATGACGCATAATGTCATAATCTCCCACTGAAGCTCCGCCAGTGGTTATAACTATATCGGCCTCCGCTACCTTTTCTAAAGCCGCAAGGGTATCCTCAATTTCGTCTGAAACAATTGGAATCACCAGCACCTCGCAACCGGCATCTTGAAGCATACCTCGTAGGGTATAACTGTTACTATTATAAATCTTGCCTGGCTTTAATGGTTGCCCTACGTCCATCAGTTCTGATCCTGTAGAAAGCAGCCCTACCCGCGGGCGACGGAATACATTGACTTGATCCAGGCCTACCGCTGCAAACAATCCAATAGCGGGAGGGGATAAATAAAAGCCCTGTCTAAGCAGAATATCCCCCTCTTTAATCTCTTCCCCTTTATGTACGATATTAGAACCTGGTGACACCGGACGAAGGATCGTCACTTTATTACCTAGTGACTCAGTGTCTTCCATGCGTACTACACAATTTGCACCAGGCGGTATCGGGGCACCTGTAAATATTTTAGCCGTTTCACCAATGCCGATAACTCGATCCGAGAAGGTTCCTGCTGGAATTTCACTCACAACCTCTAATTGGAGAGGTCGGGGATCAACCTCAGTCGCTAGATAGGCATATCCATCCAGTGGCGATCTTGCAAAGGGAGGCATAGCAATTTGCGATGCAACATCCTGAGCCAATACTCTATGGTAAGCGTTGGCAATTGGTAGACACTCTGTTTCAACGGATTGAATGCGAGCAAGAACTATCTCTAAAGCCTCTTCTAATTGAATCATTACCTTCATATCTATTAATTCCTTTCGACCTATAAAACTAGACCCCAAAACCCAAAGGTATTTTTTATTCTGAATAAGTCGATCATAGCTTAACTTAAGTGTAACGGTAATACCAAACCTTGTCAAAAATAACCTGCCAAAGAGGCAGGTTATTTTTGTTTTTGTACTGTCAGACCCCTATGCCGAACTGCGGCATGAATGAAAAAATCCAGTGCGCTTTTGTCATTGTAATGAAAGCAACTTAAGCGCTATGTCATCCTGAAGGAGGAAGGACTGAAGGATCTAGATCCTTCGCTAACGCTCTGGATGACATTTAACCTTAAGTATGCCGTGGCCAAGGATGGCCGAGTGTCCCGTAGCCGGAAGACACTGTCTTCCCACGGATTACTCTTCTTGCAGAATGGCGAGAAGGGACCACCCGCGCCAAGGTTTCTTTAAGTTCAGAGTGGATTTACCCGGACCTTTTCTACTTCTACCCGGCCTTTCTCACGATAGATTTCCAATTTCCGATACGCTTCTTCTATGCGAATGATTTCCTTGCCTACAGCAATAATGACATTAGCGTGGCAATAATCTACGTAAAGATGGCTGTTCGGACTGATTTGAACAAAGGTTGAACTAACCTCCGAGCCTCCCAGTTCATGAATCCGAACCTGCCCACCTGCAATAATCTTACCTCCACGGCATACTCCCTCAATGCTTACGTCCCCTTCTACACGAATATCTGAATTATAGGTCCCTTTCTGACACTCAAATGATCCTCCACATTCAATAGTCGACCCTTGCACATAACGAACGACAAAACTGAGTTTCTCAGGAATCTCGACGGTTAGGTTTTCAGCAAATTGTACAAGGGCTTGGCTCACTCTCTGTAGGAAGGGGATTGATTGAGGATCTAACGGCCCTAAGCCTGTTAAGAAGTGTTTAGCCGATCGGATCGAGACAATGAGACCTTTAGTAATTACTTCATCGTCTTTATTCTCTAGTACAAACTTTTCAACTTGATTGGAGAGTTTGGGAAGCTGATGAAACTGTTTTTCCATGATTAATTTTAAACATTGTCCCGGTTTCAGGTTCATAGCCCCCGGGGACTTTATCAACTCTTCCGTTCGCCTTAAACAAATACTCAGTTGATCCCGTAATTCGGAAACAAGGCGAAGAAGTTCTGAGCGAAACACAAACTTATCTCCGATAACAACCTTTCCGCCTAAAAGATTCTGATGAATCTTAGTCCCTTTTTCCGACCTCAGCTCAGCATGTGAAACTGAACCCCGAACTTCTATCTTCCCACCCGCAAAGATTCTCAGCCCCTCTTGAACATTTCCATTTACGTAAACATCTCCCGGAAATTCGATGCTTCCAGTCGACAAATCAACATCCTTATCTAAGATATAGACATTTTCAACCAGATAGGTTCGATCATCTAACCGTAAAGGTTGTCCAGCACAATCCGCTATCACTTCAAGTTCATCCTCAGAAAGATGAACATTCTTTTTTAGACGAAATTGAAAATCCTTATTGACGGAAGCGGGGAGAATCCTGCCAAAGACGTCTTTACCAGGCACCCCGGGACTACCGGGAATTTTTCGAGCAAGAATAGCTCCCTCTTCAACTAACTTTACTCTGGATGCAAAAAAATCAATCTTTTGTTCCTCTAGGCAAAGACCTTGAGGATCTCCTACAAAGTCTATTAATTGTGAGTGGATTGGCGCAACCGGAAGAGTTGCTTCAGCAACAACGACTTCTCCCAAGCCTTTGACCGCCATTATTTCTGCCCAAATTCCTTGCCGTTTTCCATGAACAACCTTTAAGTGCTGTAAGTCTGCATGCAGCCTGGCCTCATCCCACATCCCCTCTTGAGAGGGCAAACTCTCCCAGCTAACATACTGAGCTAAATCCAACTCTGCCTCAGTCGGAAGATCTTTAGCCAGAACATATCTGCCCGGTTGTTCGTGCTTGACTTTGGCTACAATAGACAATCCCTGAAAACGAACGTCTAGTTCCCAAACCAACAGTCCTTTCTGAACCAACGGATAGAATTCCACTTGATCTCCTAAGTTAACTTTAAAAGGTTCACTTTGCAGCACACCATTGAGCCAGACTTCACCTGCCTGCTGATAGGGAATAAATGTTTTAACCCCGTCACTAGGGATAATAAGGTATTTGGTCCCATCCCAGATTGCTTGACTCGGATCTAATAGACTGGACTGAGGTTGGTCCCGCCAAATTAAGCGAACCTTCCACTGTCGAGAAAAAAAGCTGGGTTTATCAATCACTTCTAGCGTAAGATCTTCTGGCAATAGTTTGAGTTTAAGTGCCCACTCCTCTTTAATTTCTTCTAGAGAATCTGCCTGAACGACCTTTTCCGGCATATTAATCACTCCACTCTCGATAATTGCCATTTTTTAAATAATAACATAATTTCACAGGAACCCCATAGGTCTAAAGTCCTGATACCGGAAATATTCGGGGGGTTTGTTAAGTTTCAAGGAGATTCCTATCGACAACCCACTACGATAAGAAAAAGACAGGAACAAACTTGCGCTTGTTCCTGTCTTTTGTTTTAGATATTTTCCTCTGAACGAAATGGTACTTTTATAGATTGTTTACGTTCTTTTATAGATTGTTTACGTTAATGGTTACTTCTAAAATTCCCGGGGATGCTTGCCCATTCGGATCTTGACTATTACCTGGGACAATGATCTGATCAACATTCTCCTGCTCAGTGGCTTTATCCGAATAATTCGGAGACTTTACTCCATTGGGATCTTGACTGTTACCAGGGACTTTAGGCGGCGGATTCTTAGGCGTTGGTAGGATCGGCTTTAATAAATCAATCTCCGCCTCACCAATTATTTTATCCGTCGTTTTGCCCTGGAACAAGTTTTCAACCACTTTTTTAACCTCATCCGGATCAACCTTCCAAAAGCTTATGCCATCAAGGTCCAGAAATGACCCAGGTAGTGTCTGGGAAATCACCTTTGAACTATCAAATCCCACCGCAACTCTGGACAGAGTTAACATATCCTTGGCCGCTAAATTTGTGTTGACAACATCCATTAATTGAGGAACAAGAAAGGGGAGTTTTGGTATTGTGCTAATTCGAAACACTTCTTTAGCTACGGCTTTTAAGACAACCTGCTGCCTGGCAGTCCGTGAAATATCTGCTAGAGCATCGTGACGAAAACGAGCGTATTGCAAGGCTTTAGCGCCATCTAAGCGTTGTTCACCTTTACGCAAATTGATATACCCATCCTCATCATCACCGGTCTCATAATACATATCTTTCTCGACATTGACTGTGACTCCACCTAAAGTATCAATGATTTTTTTAAATCCTTGAAAGTTAGTCTGTACATAGCCTACGATGGTTTCTCCAGTTAACTCTTCCACAGTACTTTGAAGTGTGGCTAAATCCGTTAATGCTACAACCTCATTTATCTTCACATAGCCATGTCCCTTAAGAGCAACCCTTGTATCCCGAGGAATAGAGAGTAAGCTAGTCTGCTTAGTTTCCGGATCAACACTTGCTAGGATTATTGTATCCGTACTAAAGCTTTTCTGTTCTGGGCGCTGATCTGCTCCTACAAGCAAGACGCTGACCCGATTTTCAAATCCTTGAACACCGGTTGGAGTTGAATCTGATACATTCCCTTGCGGTAAGATCTTACCAGTTTCAAAGAATAATTTATAGCCCAAAAACCCAACAGCTAGTGCTACTGTTATGGTAACCGCTATCAGGATCAACTTCAATGCACGCCTCACATAACCAACTCCATTTAGTAACATCCTTTTACTATTATACTCAACTTTCGTATTTAGAAAAGAACTTTCACAAAATCTGTAGAAATTATTAAGAAATGATCAAGCTCTTTCGATTAAATACGAAGATCAATTATAAAAGAATCCGATGTTCTCTAAAATCGCGAATTGGAATTTGCGCAACCCGATCTACAAAGCTATCTCCATAACGAATGACAAAACTCAGAGGATTCAACACCCGCTCCTGTCTGGACTGATGGGGTGTTATCCCATCTTCAAGCTGTTGTAAGCGATTGAGTATATCATTACATCCTTTGCGTTGTGCCTGCCAAATCTTTGCTTTTAAATAATCCAATTGAAAGTTAACTTTCTCCTCATTTCGAATCAGCCAATCATGCACATTAACATGAATCTCTTCTAGTGGCTTAAGTTCTGCATAACCCTTGGCAATTTCTTCGCGAAAACGCTGAAAGCGATCATCGATATTAAGCGTATCTTGTTCCCGCACATAGCGGTTTCGATAGTCTTCTAAACCGCTATAGACATCTTCAATCGTTAATGCTTGTTTGCTTAGGAATTTTTGCCAAGAAGCAGTCAGCACTACAGCAGATAAGCGCGGAAAAAGAATAGGCATCACGAATCCCAGCGTAGTAAAAACTTCTCCAAGCTGTGCCCAATAATTCAATTCCCCTGGTCCTGGAACATAGGCCAAGGTAGGAAAGAGAAATTCCTGTACTACCGGCCGTGTCACTACATTGGGGGAAAATCGTTCCGGTGCTTGGGTCAACAAGCTGTTCAGGGCGTCCAAATTCCACGACTCTTTTCGCCCACGCAAATAAAACGCTCCATCACTATAAAGGATCCCTCGTCGTTCAGGTACAGAAAGAAAAAGATTTACTTCCCCACCGATTGGTTTGATTTGCGCCTCAAATCCAAGGGCTACCCATTCCTTCGTTCGTTCAGCTAAAGCTTCCCTGATATCAACCTGCATCTTTATAATCTGTTCATACAATGGCGCAGCTAGGCGCTTAAATTCTGGCAACATTGGATCAAAAAAAATCAAACCCCATTTATAAACAAGCCACTGTAAGGTCAGTGCAAACCATTGGGTTAGATTCTCCGCTTGTTCCGTAAGTTGGCGGCATTTTTTCAAGACAGAGGATCGAAATTCACTATCGGGCATTTCTAAAAGCTGAGCTTCAATCGTTTCCCAGGCAGGAACCTTTTGATGACCCACCGATTCCCCACCCCCGTCGCCGGATAAACGACAAGGAATCGGTTTTCCCTCAGAACTTAAAATATAAGTCTCGCGAATCTCCAGCCAGTCATGATCTTCCCCGGCAATCCAAAAAACCGGAACCACAGGGCGACCAAGTTTTTCACGTTGCTCTTTAGCTAAAAGTATCGTGGTCATGGCCTTATAAAGAGTATATAAAGGCCCAGTCAAGATTCCCGCTTGCTGTCCAGTAATCACCGTAAGAGTTTCTTTCTGTCTTAGCTCTTCAATCATCTGAAAGGTTTCGGCCTTAGAACCTAAATGTTGATGATACTCCTTCAGTGTATCTGCCAAAATCTCTCTCGCATAATTTCTTGAGTCCAAATAAGCTGCCCGCTGTTCAAAGCTTTCTTGTAGTTTAGGATCTCCACTCGGAAAAAATAAGGCTACTTGTTCAAAACAAGTAGCCATGGTTTGCATTGGATTTCTCATCTCTATCCCCCCGCTACCTACCAGTACAGGGTATTTTATCATGCACGATTAGAAACCGCAATTCTCCCCGGCTCACCTTTTCTGATACGGCCAATAACAACTGCTGCCGGGGTCTTATACTCTTCTAATTTTTGAATCAGTCTTTCTACCTTGTTTTCCGGTACAGACAACAATAATCCTCCCGAAGTAATGGCATCAAAGAGTACGATTCGGAGCTCCTCCTTAACATCCTCTTCGAATTCCACCTTGCTTTCAAGATGACGCCGGTTAGCCTGAGTCCCCCCGGGAACAGCCTTATGTTCAATACAATTCCAAACACTCTCTAGCACCGGAACAGCCTCTGCATAGACCTCTGCACAACATCCACTGGCCTCGAGCATTTCATGTAAATGACCCAAAAGTCCAAAGCCGGTTACATCTGTAATAGCATGGACCCCAACAGATATTGCCGCTTCAGCTGCCCCCTTATTCAGAGTGGCCATGACTCGTATGACTTCTGCTTCCGCTTCCGGCGAGACAATTCCTCGTTTGATCCCAGTCGTGATGATCCCAACTCCCAGGGGTTTTGTCAGAATTAAGAAATCTTCGGGTTGGGCTTTGGCATTCGAAAGAACATGGTCCGGGTGCACAATCCCAGTAACCGAAAGTCCGTATTTCGGCTCAGGATCATCAATAGAGTGCCCACCAACTAGAACCGCACCCGCCTCCCGAATTTTATCACTCCCACCTTGCAGAATCTTAGCCAATACTTCCATTTCTAACTTTTTAACCGGGAAAGAAACCAAGTTCATCGCAGTTATCGGTTTGCCTCCCATTGCGTAAATATCACTTAAAGCATTAGCAGCTGCAATTTGCCCAAAAGCATAGGGATCATCCACCACAGGAGTGAAAAAGTCTACGCTTTGAACTATGGCCTGCTCATCATTCAAGCGGTATACTCCAGCATCATCCGAAGTCTCCATCCCTACTAAAAGGTTAGCATCCTCTTGATTTGGGGGTAAAAAACGCAAAACTTGCGCCAGGTCCGAAGGACCAATTTTGCACCCTCAGCCAGCCTTCGTGGACAACTGGGTCAACCTGACCTTCTCGGTCATTTTACCCTGTGACATATTAAGATCCATCTTTGCACCACCTATTTATTTACACTTATTTATAAACATAACACTTTAATTATAACAAGATATTAAGCCACGTCAACTACAAACAGGAGCCTGACAAAAGCAAGCGTGACGTGAAAAGCCCCCCCCCCCCCCCGTGATACAAGGGGACGGTCCTTTTGACACGCCCGTTATAAACACAAACAGCTCCCAAAGCTACCGTCTACGTCTTACCCCTCGTCGACCCCAGACTTGAGGAAGTTTCTTAGCTTAGGGAGCAAAATGAGAGAATCGCGTCAATGAGCGCAGTCGTGAATAGCGATGGAACACGTAAGTCTCCAGTGACGATAGTGTCCGGTGGACACTATCGCCGAAGGCGCATGCTCCATAGAGTTCTCACCGCCTGAGGATGACTTACGCCGAAGGCGCAGAGCTACTGACGTTACTTTAGCGCCGTAGGATGTGCGACCGTGCTAAGACACTTCCTCCCCCCATTCCCCTAACCGTTGAATGATCTCTTCAAAGTCACCGCTTAACAGGGTTCGCACATCAATTAGGACCCGATCCTTGTGAATCCTTGATAATATTGCTATTGGCCCTAGGCGGAGAAATTTCTCTAAATCCATGATGTCCCCTTGCTTTGGACGAATAGCACATACCCAAGTAGGCAGCTTAACCGTCGGCCAAGCTCCACCGCCCACTTGAGAGACATCTTCTTGCAACTCTACGGCAATATTCGGATTCGCTTGAAGGGCGGTTACAAGTTCTAAAGCAGCTGTATGTAGTGTATCCAAAGGAGCAGAGAGCATTCTCCAGACAGGAATATCCTCTATTCCTCCGTTATCATATAAGCGAAGGGTAGCTTCGAGAGCCGCTAAGGTTAATTTATCAACTCTAAGGGCTCGTGTTAATTGATTCGTTCTTAAGCGTTGGACAAAACTCTTCTTTCCCACAAGAATTCCCGCCTGGGGACCGCCCAGTAATTTATCTCCACTAAACGACACAAGAGACAATCCTGCCTTAACCGTTTGTTTAATCGTTGGTTCAGGTGGAAAACCCAGACTTGTCCCATCAAAGAAGCTACCGCTTCCCAAATCTTCCATCACCGGAACCCCTAGTCTCTCTCCCAACTCTACTAGCTCAGCTCCCGAAACGGCATGGGTAAAACCTTCAACTCTGTAATTGCTGGTATGGACTTTGAGTAACAGAGCCGTATCCGGACCGATAACTGCTTCATAGTCTTTCAGCCAAGTCTTATTCGTCGATCCAACCTCGACAAGCTTTGCTCCGCCAGCTTTTAGAACCTCCGGTATTCGAAAAGATCCACCAACTTCCACAAGTTCCCCACGGGAAACAATAACCTCTTTCCCTAAGGCGAAAGTATTCATCATTAATAAAACGGCAGCTGCATTGTTATTTACGACCATAGCTGCTTCAGCGCCAGTCAAACGACAAAGTAGCTCTTCAACGTGAGTATAGCGCGAGCCTCGCTCTCCAGTCTCAATAGTCAGCTCAAGGTTGCTGTACCTTTCTGCTTGTTCGGCGACAAAGCGCGCCACGTCCGGCGCTAGCAAAGCTCTTCCGCAATTGGTATGCAATACGACCCCAGTGGCATTGATAACACGCCTTAAACTGGATTCGGTACGCGACAATGTCTTGAGAACTTCATTTACTATCCAGGGCCAAAGGGTCGCTTCAAACTCTTCGAAGGAACCGGAGTGATTATGGTAAATAGTTTCCCGTGCGCCTTGTAAAACCTGTCGAACACACTGAGTTAAACGAAGTAACCACCGCTCATTCGTCATAAACGGACTGAATTCTGTTTGTTCTTCCAACCGAGAAACTACTTCGTGAACAGCCGGAAGAGCCCTTAATCGCCTATGTATCTCTTGTTGCACTAATTGCCACTCCTTATGAGCCAATCTTATATCGACCAATTTCCTGCAATCTGGCCCGCATTCTTTTTAGGATTTCGACAGCATGATTAGCATATGATAAAGGAAACCAAGCAGTGAGTTTTCACTTTGAACCTTTTTTCTTATTTATTGAAGTTATCCGTCACCCTGGCCTTGGGCCTTTATGACTTCTGACTTCTAACTTCTGACTTCAAGGAGGTATTTCATTGTCTAACACCAGCTCAGTTTGTCCACTTAAACAGTCAGATCATCAGGCTGTTATTCTTCCCTTTAAATCACGCTCCCAAACAAAAGAACAATTCTCGCCCTGTATTTTTTGCGGTAAAACTATAAAAGTTCAGAGGTTTAAAGGCAAGACAGTTTGCATCAACTGTCTACATCAAATTCCTGCAATCTTTTACTACGGATAAAGAAAACTTGGCTGGCGCTAAGCCGTAGGCGCAGGCGGCCGGCTTAGTTGCGCTTATGCTTCGAAAGTATAACGCAAGTTTATACTTTCTGACAGTATAAAAAGAAAGGGAAGCATTTGCTTCCCTTTTATAATGCCTCGCTTTGTTTCGTTTTATTGAAGGAAGCATTGAGTGTTTGAACTGCCTTAGCAGAGATAATCTCTTTTCCGTGTTCAGAAAGGAAAACTCCTGTCGTACCAACAATTTCACCGTATTCGTCGAGGATTGCCTCTGCCAATAATCGTTTCTTACCCGTCCCCATTCGGTTGAGTACAAGATAGTATTCATTTTCAAATTCATAAAGGCTAGACTTCAACTGTGCAAATTCCGGCAAACGCCCTACAGCTGAAATTACGTCCTCAAGATCAGCAAATACATAGACTAACTCTGTCACTCTACCTTTAGAGGCCTTCCGAACCACCTTCTCTTTAACAGAACCCTCAGCTTCTTCCTGCTTCATAATCGTAATTACGAACTCATCATTTGTTGCCACGGTTGCCTGAATCCAGAAAGGTTGATCTAAATTAAATTCAACTTCTTCTCTTGCTTGCGCGATGAGTTCCCAGAACAATTGCTCCGTCTTAGCTGATCGCTGAAAAAGATCAGCCATCGTAATATCCCTCTCAGTCAATTCTGTTAAAGAGATAAAGATGCGGATGGTATGCTCGTTAACCTTTTGGACACGCATATTCCCCACTCTCCTTTCCGCATCGCTTGTTACTATAAAGTATACTTACTCTATCTTATTCCCATTATAGCATATTACGCCAATACTTTTTCCGTGAAATCCATGAGAATTGTAGATTCTTCGTTATCCAATCTGGATAAGGTCGTACTTCCTGCTCCCCAAGCCAACTCTTTCACCATAGGAAAGCTGAATAGTCCAGTCTATTTCCGGGAAAAGCACCCGGAATTTGTCATGTTCAGCATGGCGTTCGCCAAGCTCCGAGAGCGGATTCCCATGTGCTTGGTTAATCAAATCCACTGCGGCCTGATCAATAGCAATGGGATCCTTGGAAGCGAGAATACCAATATCTCCAACAATCGGCACATCATTCCAACCACAGCAATCACAAAGGGGCGAAACATTGGTTACAAAGGTTATAAACCCTGTTTTCCCCTCTTTGCCTTTAAGAACTCCTACGGTATACTCGACAATCTTTTCTTGTATGACATCGGCCTCCGTTTTCCAGTTTATAGCAATAGCGCAAACTGGACAAGTCACCGTACATTCGCCGCACCCTATACATTTACTCTCGGAGATCTTTGCCTTGCCTTCTATAACAATAGCCTCAGCAGGACACCATTTTGCGCATTTACCACAGGCAATGCAGACCTCTTCTTTAATTTGAGGCAACAAATCCGAATGCTGTTGTTGTTTGCCTGCGCGACTGCCTAAACCCATCCCTAAATTCTTCAAGGTCCCACCAAACCCTGTAGCTTCATGTCCTTTTAAATGGGTAACGGCTAATAACGCATCCGCCTGAACTGCGGCACTCCCAATCTTCACTTCTTTAAAGTGCTTAAGATCGACTGGCACAGATATATAGTCTTTCCCATTTAGACCATCCGCAATCACTAAAGGGGCCCCCACAACGGAATAATCAAAACCATTCTCAATCGCCGTCTCTAAATGATCGACGGCATTCGAACGAGAACCAACATATAGAGTATTAGCATCTGTTAAGAAAGGACGTCCACCTTTGTTTTTAACCTGCTCAACAACGCGCCGTAAATACTGAGGCGGAACATAGGCAAGATTTCCGCGTTCCCCAAAGTGCAGCTTAATTGCCACAAGGTCTTGAGGGGCAATTGCATCAAGCAATCCCGCTCGATGTATTAATTGCTCTAGTTTCTTGAGAAGGCTTTCCCCTCGCTTCGTCTTCATACTGGTAAAATAAACCTTAGAATTCAAAATAACCACTCCCAACAACTACGATGAACCGAATAGCGTTCTAAAACTCCTGACCTATCTTAAAAGTATTAACTCTATAACAAACTACCCATAACCTCACAGCGTACGACTTCTCGTCTAGTCGGCAGGTACATGAGCTTAACTTGATCATCGACATTCAACTGTTCATAAACATAATAGTCGATATAAAACTGCTTACGTTCCGTACCACTACGAAGATCTAAAACATATGAGCTTGCACCTGTATCGAAGGATTTCCCCTGTACTGAACCTTGGATAATCCCAGGTCTATGAAACCAGTCTGGTTGAGAAAACAAAAGTAAATCTATATAAACTCCTAATACTCCTATCCAGATAGAAGCTCTCACAGTCCAAATTAAAAATCCCCAAGCGTCACGAGCATAGCGCCAAGTACAAACGAATTTCCAGCCCAGTCGGAGGATAACCATCCCAATTATCAGAAAGAGCACCATCAAATTAGGCCAAGTCGTACTCCATAAATAATAATAATAGTCTGCCATTACTTACCCCTTTACTAAGCGGATCATGAAAAATGAAGCTTGCTGTCAAGCTATCGTTGCCCAGCATAAGGCTTGCTGTTTGAAGGTTTATAGGTCTTCATAATTAGTTCGCTGAAGAATCTATAATCTCCTTCTCTTAATCATAAGTTTAGTGTCCTGGTCGACGGACAAGTATGATAGTTAAGAAAAACGCCATGCGTCTTTTTACTATACTCTTTGCTATGAAAGCAACTCAAGGGCTATGTCATCCTGAAGGAGGTACGACTGAAGGATCTAGATCCTTCGCTAACGCAAGGATGACAGAATAATCTTTTGTTTATTCTGGTCCTGCGAAGCGGCATAGGGGTCTGATACGTCGAAAAAAGGAGCTGTGTTCCCACGCTCCCTAAAAACAGTTCCTCCGTGATACAATCACTGTATATCCTTACCATTTTTACGGCTGGTCATAAGCCGGCACCTCAAGGATATGGCATATGCTTACATTTGCCTTAAGTCCTGTAAAGTTTAGTCCTAAGCTTTTTGGTCGATTCCACCCAAACCGCTCATAATTTTTTGTACATAGGCCTGAGTTTCTTTGTAAGGCGGTATTCCATTATACTTTTCAACAGCACCTGGTCCGGCATTATAGGCTGCCAATGTCAAAGGAATATTTCCATCAAAACGATCCAGCAAATCCTTTAGAAAATGGGTTCCCCCATCTAGGTTCTGTATGGGATCATAGGCATTCTGAACTCCATAGGAAGCTGCGGTACCTGGCATTAATTGCATCAACCCCATAGCTCCTGCAGGAGACGTAGCTTTAGAATTAAAACCCGATTCGGCTTTAATCACCTGCTGAATAAGGCTTTGATTCACTCCATATTTTTGGGCCATTGAATTTATAAGGTGATCTAGAGAACCGACATGTTCAGTGTTGTTCTTAGGAGTATGGGGTTGTTGGGTGTGTTGATTTTGCTGACTCATTAACCCTAGTGCAGAAGACGTCCCTCCTCCAAGAGCGGCTTTAAGCAACGTAGCAAAAAGTAGCATATTCGAATTGCTGCTATCCGCTTCTGAAAACCCCACTTTATTGGGCTGGACATTTTGCCAAGAATGATTCATCTCTTGCAATTGAAATAAAAGAAGCATCTGGGCGGCATTCATACCAATTGCCTCCTTTCATTGTCACTAACGGACAAGATCAAACCCTACTGAGGGACAAACTTGCTAAGACCTTGTAATTCGGTATCCTCTAAAATGCGCTTAGGATCCAAAAGTATGATAATCCGATCAGGCAGATTGACTAGTCCCCCGATAAATGGAGCAGTAACTAAGGGGGGAGGCGGATCTACATCTTCCAAGGTTCGTACTTCCAAGACTCTATCCACGGAAAAACCCACCAACGTTTGATTGACTTCCGTAATTAAGGCAAAGGACTCAGTGTTTAAGGAAGCTTCATCAGATTCTCCTTGTTCTACTGCAGCAATGCCGAAGCGAACATGTAAATCAACGACAGGAATAGCCTGAGAGCGAATATTAATTAATCCTTGGACATAGGCTGGTGCCTGAGGAATTGAGCGTATTTCTCCTAAAAGAGTAATCTCTCTTACCACCTCAATTGGTATTGCGTATTCTTCGTTCCCTAAGGCAAAGATAACGACCTGTCCGATCAAAAACCTTCAACTCTTTCTCTACAAATTTTAGCTCCTGTTTTAAACTATATTAGTTATACTCTGCCAACGTCATTAACCGCTTTCTCTAAGGCCTGGTCTTGAATTTGCAGTACTCTTTGGCTTGCCTCATAAGCACGCATGGCCACTACCATTTTAACCATTTGATCGTTGACATTAACGTTTGACTCTTCTATTGCGCCTTGGCGCATTTGGATCATGTCCCGTGGAACCGGAACCGGGATTTGAGCCGAGCTATATAGCGTGGTTTTCCCTTCACGCTGCAATTCAGTACCCTGAATATCAACGATTCTCAAATGATCGACAATCTCCCCATTATCCCTAATCGTTCCATCATATTCTATTGAAAAATTAGGACCCAGCGGTCCGATCTCACCATTATCCCCTAGAACAAGATTTCCCGCTGTGGTGCGAAGTCGATTAGCTTCATCTAACTCAAAATGACCATTGCGAGTGTACCGTTCACCCGCCGTCGTTTGAACTACAAAGAACCCCTGAGAAACTAACGCTACATCCGTCGGTTGATCCGTTTCAACCACTAAACCCGAACTAGTTTTTATGGCGAGTTGATCAGCAAGTGCGCCCGTCCCCATTCCACCAATAGGCACCTTTTCAGTTCCATCGCCAGCTGACATTCTTTGTAAAAGCATTGAGGGAAATGACTCTACAATCCGCTGTTCTTCTCTATACCCTGGGTTGCGGATATTATCCAAGTTTTCCTCAATCGAGCCCGTCAGTTTCTGATTAACAATCATCCCAGTTGCCGAACTATATAGTCCTCGAATCATCTTTTACCTCCGACTGTATCCCTTTATCATTTAATGACCATACGCAGCAATCCTAGTTGTGAAGAAATGGTCCGTGTGAGTGAATTATAGTAAATTCCATTTTCCGCCACATTGGCCATTTCACGATCAATATCTACATTATTTGCATCATTACGCAAGCTCGTACTAAGGTCCGTCTGGACAATTGTTTGAGTTCCAGTTTCGCCGCTGAGATGCTTGTCAACAGTTGTTTTAAGCGGAAGGGCTGATCCGCTGCTGCCTAAGGCAGCATCAAGGGCCAGCTGAAAATTAACATCAGAACGTTTGAAGCCTGGTGTGTCAACATTTGCAACATTGTCTGCCAGGACTTTTTGCCTCAAACTAGAAGCGTTTAAGCCCTTTTCCAGAACTGTTAAAACAGGAATGTCTAACCATCCAGACATATGATTTTACCTCCTCAATGCATTCGCTTTGGCCATCATATCGTCCCCTTGTTGAAGCAGCCGTGCATCCATTTGGTACGCCCTTTGGGCTTGAATCAAATTCGTCATTGCAGTCGCCAAATCAACATTCGATTGTTCAATAGCTCCTGATTTAACTTCCCCGAAACCATCTGAACCCGGTGTACCTGTCTGAGGCACGCCAGATTCTGGGGTCTCTAAAAAGAGACTATTGCTTATTTGTTGGAGACCATCTGTATTTGTAAAGCTGGCTAACATGATTTGTCCAATGACTTCTTGTTTTCCATCAATCATTGCCAGGATGTCGCCATTCGGCTTAACTTGGACTTCACCGTAATCCGGTGAGATGACCACTTCTGGCTGAAGAGCATAGCCTTGATGATTTATCAACAACCCATCCTTATCCTGTTGGAACAAACCCGCTCTAGTATAAGCTATATCTCCATTGGGGGGCTTCACTTGAAAGAAGCCCTGTCCATCAATAGCTAAGTCCCATGGATTATTGGAACTGGTTATAATTCCTTGGGACATATCAATTCTCTTACCGTGAAATAAAGCTCCAGTGCCTACCCCTAAAGCCGCACCATCAGGAACTCCTCCGTATAAGGATAGATTAGCAGCTTTTTCCTGAGGATCATAGGCTTCGGCCAAATTAACCACACTGGCCTTAAATCCAGCAGTACTAATATTAGCAATATTATTCGCTAAAATATCCACTCTCTCCTGCTGAGAGCGAAGCTGAAATTCTGAAGATAGGCGCATTCTTTTCCCCTCCACCGAACTTTATAAGGATGTTAACCTATAACCAGTTTATCCCACCTTGAGATTTCCTCTTCTAAAGTGAGAGCGGTATACTAGTTGACTTAATTCCGCTTCAAGTCAATAAGCTCCTGAAGCAGCGAGTCGGATACGGTGATAACCCGTGAATTAGCTTGGAAGCCCCGTTGAGTAACGATCATATCCGTAAACTCTTGGGATAAATCAACATTGGACATTTCAACCGCCCCTGGAACAATCAAAGCACGCCCATCTTCAGCAGCGGAGCCGATGTCGGCATCCCCCGAGTTATTGGTTGTAGAATAAAAGTTCCCTCCGAGTTTATTTAGGCCTGCATCATTGGAAAATTTGGCGATGGCAATCTGGGCAATTTTCTGAGTGGCAGAGGTGTTTCCATCGCTATAAACTCCAGTGATTATCCCTGTTTGGTCGATACTGAAACTCGTTAAAGTACGAGGTAGGTTTAAAAAGTCATAACCAATCGTATCATCTTCCGTCGGGGGGGTAGGAGCATTTTCGTGGTTTGAGAAGGTAATTGTATACTTTCCGTTAGTATTTTCTGCCCAATAATAATTAGGAGAGTCATTGACTTCGGCTAAGCTTGGAGCCATGGTATATACACTCGTATCCATTCCATTCGAAGCATAGATTTTTGCTCCTGAAGAAGGCATATGATCAACCGTAATCTTGTTCGGATTATTAGCATCCACGGTCAAGGGGTTAGAGGCTGCAACATAACTAATACTCATGACCGTCCCAGAGGCTCCGTCAGTTGGGCGTTGGTACCCTTCGGAAAATGTAATTGTCCCACTTTCAGGATCAAAGGTAAATTGACCTGACTTCGGGCTGCTTTCCACCCGGGTCATGCCGTCAATGGTTAAGACCCCGGCCCCAATCAATTTATCTCCTTGCATGGTTGTCGGCGTATCAGAATCAGTATATGTGTAAGTGATATCATCATCCCAATTATCCACAGTGGCATTTAACTGAATTTTCTCAGGCTTAATCGGCATATTTTTATCCTGTGGCAAAGAATCACCCAAAGAAAACTTAATAGCCCCATACCCTGGTCCAGTCCAGTTGACCTTCGTCGAGTCATCCGCTCCCCAAGAATACCCTTGAACCCGAGCACCAGTCGAAGGATCTTCCAAGTAACCATCCCTATCGAAGCCAAAGCCGCCGGCTCGTGTATAGACGATTTGACCACCATTATCCATAACAAAGAACCCTGGTCCCTGTAACATTAAGTCTGTGTCCTTGCCCGTGGATTGAGCACTTCCTTGAGTCATAATCTTGTCAATCGAGCCCAAAACCGCCCCTAAGCCTACTTGAATTGCATTCGTCCCCCCTTGAGTAGCTGAAGGAGATGAAGCACCTTTCATCGTTTGGCTGAGCATGGTGGAGAAATTAGCTCTGCTGCGCTTAAAACCCAAGGTGTTAACATTTGCTACGTTATCCCCGATCACATCCATCTTAACTTGGTGGTTTTTCAGGCCCGAAATGGCTGAATATAATGAACGCATCATAGCGTGAATTCCTCCTCTTTTCTATGTGGATTAATCGATGGTTTTCAGGTTTTATCATATCCCCGCTACATTAAGTTGTTGCTGGGTCATTCGTATCATCTGTGGACTCATTTGTATCGATGGTGTCAGTCGTTGTATCCGTTGTATCCCCTGTATCCCCCGTATCGTTATTTACCGGAGCTTTATCCATAACCAAAGTAACTAGATTCAATTCAAGATCAGCAAGAGTCCCATCGGATTTTCGAATTTGTACGGTTGGTTCACCATCAAGCCACTTTACAGCTTCAACCACGCCTTCCATTGGAGTTGAGTCAGTCACATTGATTCCACCCACCCATTTCCCAATCATAGCAGCACCTTGGGTCAGTGTAGCCTGTTGAGCGAAGTTGAACATACTTTTGCTCAAATCTTCCATGGACTTAGCGACATTATTCATTTGCTCCAAAGAGCTGAATTGGGCCATCTGCGAAATGAAATCCTTATTATCCAACGGTTGCAGAGGATCTTGGTTTTTAAGTTCTGTCATAAGTAACTTCAGAAAATCGTCTTTGCCTAACGCTGTGTTTACGGCATTAGAAATCGATTGCCCATTAGTGGAATTATTCGTGTTCGATGTAGAATTTGTACCATTAATTGTATTACTCATTA
This sequence comes from Desulfosporosinus sp., assembly GCF_014237355.1. NCBI lineage: Bacteria > Bacillati > Bacillota > Clostridia > Eubacteriales > Desulfitobacteriaceae > Desulfosporosinus > Desulfosporosinus sp. The sequence continues at coordinate 37,379 of NZ_JABZFS010000086.1, read as the reverse complement.
TGTTTAGCCCTCCTAGGCGGTGACATTAATTCGATTATTCAGGTCTGCATGAGAAGGCAAGTTTAAGACGGTAAGTGGATCTTCATCCTCAATTAGGTTCGTGTTTGAATCCTGTGTCCTGTGAAATTGCTCTTGATGATTTTGATTCTGCTGCTGTTCCCTGCCCTGCTGCCCCATTTGCAACGTACCACAATTCACACCTTGATTTGTTAAAGTATTACGCAGCTCTGTCAGTTGACTCTGAAGGATCTGACTTGTAGCTGCTTCGGACGCATGTACCTGAAGATGAACTTGACCATTTTCCCATCTCAACCCAATACGAATTCGACCTAAATCTGCTGGGTGCAGTTGAATATCCAGTTCCTTTAATTCATGATTTCGGCTGGAAACTCGCTCCCGAAATACATTGGAGATCTGTTCCCAAACAGGAATCCCACTGGTTTTTCCTTCAGCAACACTAACCGCTTGAATCTTTCCTTCCAATCCTATCCCCGGATTTATATCCTGATTTTGAGAGGCTTTCACTCCGGTATCGGAGGGTTCCGCTTTAAGCGGTTTACTGTGCAGTTGATTTATTTCAGCTAATTTCTGCTTAAAATCTCCGTGAACCATTATATCCTTACTAACCGATGTCGCCTTGTCAGAGACATTGCTATCTATCTTCGGCTGTTTAATGATTGCTCCAAGTTCATTACTATCCGCTTGAAGCATTTCCTTGACGACTCCTCGCGGAACATTTGCTTCTGGAACTTGATTTAGCACTTGATTGAGTACTTGATTGAGTACAGTAAGCAAAGCAGAAGACTTAGGGCTTAGCTCTCGGTTGCCATCACCTTGTTCCTTTGTCAAGAATTCCAACAAAGGTTTAATGACTTTCTGCAGACTTGGGTAAAGCTCACTTTGTGCTCCCCCATCCATTCCCTGCATCCATTCTTTTACCGTCCTAGCGATATCCTGCCGTAGAGACTCCTCAGTAACCTTTCCCTGTTTGCTATTACCTTCAATGATTTGGGCATTTACTAAACCTAAAGAAACTCCTTCTTCAGCTGAGTCTGTAACCGTATCGTTCCTAGAGCTTGAAGGATTCAGGGTATTAGTGAGTGTCTCTTCAATCGCCGTATCCAAACCTGCTCCCTGAGGCCCTTTAATTCCTTCAATATTACTCACTGTTGCTTGTAAGTTCTGAGCTTGACCTTCGACGATTGAAGGGTTGGCAACCGTCAACCACCCCTGGACAAGTTTCATCATTTCCTGACGTTGACTTAAACCCAGTTCTGAAGCTAAGGCTACTCCCTCTGAAGAGGATTCCGTAATCTGTCCAGAGAGTGCTGTTAAAAGCTCTGAGATAATTTGTCTATAGTTATCCAACTCCGAAGTTCCGGGGTTATTCCCCTGAAGTATTTGTGAGGTCATTCCTTTTATCCCAAACACTTCATTTGATATTAGAGAATCAGTTCCCTGATTCACACCGTTTCCGGAATTGGCCTCCTTGCCTGCCGGAAGATGACTCAACTCATTTGGCTGAGAAAGAAATGAAAGCACAAAATGACTATACCCGAGATTCTGTACTAAAGGATCCGGATCTTGTCCTGCTTCCTTCTCTTGACCAATCATTGAGTTTTGTCCCATCGGATCTGCGTTCATAGTTGTTAAGCCACTGAGCATAGCCGCAAATTCAACCATCGTATCTGCTAAGCTATCTGTCGCATTATTACCCTTCATGCTTGAAGTTTTAGCTAATTTACTTCCGCCACTTAGGGAATCCGAAAGGACGTTAATACCAGACATCCACTGTCACCTCCTGCTTAGAGTTCTAAGTTATATATCGACAAAAAAAGCCTTACACATTAGGTAATAATTAAAATAAATTCTTTTTCTGCCTGCTAAGCCTTCCTCTAAGTCTTAAAATGGCTTGAGAATGAAGCTGAGAAATTCTAGATTCTGAAAGCTTTAGGATAGCGGCAATTTCTTTTAGGGTAAGTTCTTCCTGATAATAAAGTGCGACCACTAACTTCTCTTTATCCGGTAACTTTTCCACTGCTACCGCCAAAATCTGTTTTTGCTCCTCTTTTTCAACAGCTTGATACGCTTCCTGTGCTTCCTGATCCACTAGCAGATTAAGCGGCGTACCGCTATAATCCCCCTCATTGTCGACGGTTTCATCGAAGGACGTTAAAGTTAAGATCTGAGCTTGAGCTAAAGTCGCTTCAACTTCCTTGATTTCTATTTGGAGCAACTCGGCGACTTCTTCCACCGTTACCGCTCTACCAAGCCGATACTCTAACTCAGTAAAACCGTCCTGAATTCGCTTTACTTTTTGCCTAGCCGAATGAGGAACCCAATCCATGGTTCTGAGTCCGTCGATCATGGCTCCACGAATGCGAATCGAGGCATAGGTTTCAAATTTAAACCCTCTGGCCGCTTCAAATCGTTCCAAGGCATCGAGTAAACCAAAGACACCATAACCGACGATATCATCCTCGTCCACATGGGGTGGAAGAGAAATCGCTAAACGACCTGCAATGCGCTTAACCAATGGCAAGTATCGTTCAATATGCTCTTGTTTCCAAGGACCGCGGGAAGCGGCTTCATAGGCGTTCGGTATCAAGATTACTCACCCCCGTAATCGTGGTTCGAGGTTCGAAGTTCGTAGTTCGAACCTAGGTTTCTATCCATATGTTTATAATCGTAGTTCGCACTTCACAATTCGTGGCTCGTGCCACGAAGAATCCATAGTTTGGGTTCGAACCTATGTATCTAATCTAAGTTGGCTCAGCTCGCCTTCGAACTATCGAACATCGAGTTACTGCCAGCCCATTCGGCGGACAATTTCTGCTTGACGCTCGCTATCAGGTAATCCCGAGCTTAAATCACGATCTATCTGTCCGGGAAATTCTGCATCTTTTTCCTGTGGAGTAGAAAACTCATCATCTCCAACAGAGAAATCGATATTGCTCCCCCGGCTCGTGTCCAATTCTGTATCTTGAGGTTTTTGAGGTGCAGTTCTTTCAAATAAATTTAAACTTCCAATCATCAGAACGTAAATGACTCCAAAAGAAACCCCGGCTCGAATTATTATGTTAAGGAGGCCTAATTCATTAAACCAACTTAGTAACACGACAATAAGGGTAGTGCCGATAGAAAGGCGCATTGCCCAAACCTGGTATTGTTCTCTGTTTTGGTCGGACATTAAACCACCTTTTCTCCATGATTAATCGTTCGTATACGTAATTCTCCTGACCCGACATCAAAATGGATGGTGCGCCCAAAACTACCTCCAACATCGGAGGCCAAAAGAGGGATTCCGTGTTTTTTCAATTCCTGGCCCACCGCTTCGGCGTTGCGATCTCCAATTTTTAGCACTGGGGGTTTCCCCGGAAAGGAAAACATCTGAGCACCACCTGCCATCTTAGCTTTTAGCCGAGATTTGTTAGCACCCATCGACGTAATCTCTTTAATCAACAATTCCAGCGCAGTATCCGCATATTTTGCTGGATTCCCTCCAAGGCTTCCACTAGCCGTAGGCAGCATAATATGGGCCATTCCGCCGACTTTAAGAAAAGGGTCATGTAGGCAGATCCCGATACAAGATCCTAACCCTGCCGTTAACAAAATGTCAGGCATCTTAGCAGTTTTGAAATCAGCCATTCCGACAGTAATAACTACACTCATACTCCCATGGCCCCCAACAATTTTTTCAATGAACCATCATCAGGCAAAAAGATAAATTGCCCTTCGATTTTAGGAATTCCGGTTAACTGGGTGTCAATAAACAATACTGTATCGTCCAGTACGCCTTCTTCGAGAAAAATTCCATCTAAACTTGCACCAATCATATCTACCGCTAAAGCAGGTACAGAAGGTTGCAAGGGGATCCCGGAAAACTGGGTTAATGCGATAATGAAGGAACTCACCAATATATTCCCTACTTCTTTTAGGGCGGATTGGGCCATCTCACCCATATAAATATCCATCGGCTCCTCGGTTCCAAATAACGCTTGCACCACAATTTCAGCGCTTTCTACAGGAAAGAAAAAGACAGCTTTCCCAGGGGCCTCCCCTTCTACTTTGACATAAATAACTGCCTGAGGAGTATCAAGTTGTCCCACAATTGATGAAACCTGTTCAAAGGGAACCGCCCAAACTTCAGGGACTGACATATCAATTCGTCGCTGTAGAAGAGTGGACAAGGCCGTGGCAGCATGTCCGGAACCAATGTTTGCTATCTCACGTAAGGCATCCAGTTGGAATTGTGTAATCTTCAATTTACACCAATCCTTTCTTACGCATTGCCCTTTGTATATCAAAGACGCAACGAATAATTTTGTCTCGTTCGCGTTCCGAAATTTCATGGAATTGGACGGACACACTGTAAAGCTTAGTATCCTCAATATTAAAAACCCGACATACACGAACTGGGGTTTGTATCTCCCCATAAGGTAAGGATAATTGAGCATAGAGTAAGGATTTATTTTCTACCTTTACCGGTGTAGAAAATCGCATACCCCCTCCACTCAAATCAAGCATAATTGCTTTGTAGAGATCGCTGAGTCCTTCTTTAGTCACCATTCGAAAGGTGACTGGAAATGAGGCTGGGACTCTCACAAAATCACGCCGTTGGACTTTTTCTACACTATCCGGCAATACTAAGACAAGTATTGGGAGTGGGATAGCAATCCTTTGCATAATTTTCCCCTCAAAGGAATAGACAGCAGTTTCGTCGTAAAAGGTTATTTTCACCTTAGTTCCTTCTCGAACAGGAACTAGCTCACCATTTTCAAAGGGAACACCAACCGAGAGAAGTCTCTCTCCCACTTCTTCAATTCGTGATCGGTAGTGCCCTTCATACTCACCTTCGAGGACGGTAAGTTCCACCGCCAGCCCAAATGAAAGTTTTTTCTTATACGACAAGTCGTCACCCCCTTTTCGAAGTTCAATGTTCGTGGTTCAATTTAAAACAGTCTGAGTAATTTGCTTAAGAAACCTTTTACACCACCAGCTTGACGCGGGGGACTAAGATAAATTCCAGTAACTTTACCGGAAATCCATTGAATACAACGATAGGCTGCACTATCCGGAAAACTAATTCCTAAAGGGTCCTGCTGCATAACTGAGCGCCCGACGAGTGGGTCATCGTATACCCATCCTAAAAAGTTGAGTGACCCATCTAAGAATTTACGAACAGCAGTTTCCAACCGTTTATAGGTAGCCAAGGCATCTTTCTCAGTTCTTACCCTATTAATCACTAAATGAATGGGAACCTCACCTGCTTCTTGTCTCAAGGATTTAAGCAAACCATAGGCATCTGTTAGCGCTGTTGGTTCTGGTGTTGTCACCATAATGACGTCATCAGCAGCCTGTAAAAAATTAATCACAGTATGACCTAGACCCGCTCCAGTATCAATAATTAGTAAATCCGTCATCTTTTCTAAGCGCCCAAGATTAGCGATGACGTTCTTTAGCTTATCTCGCTCCAAATCAGCCAGCTTCTGTACCCCAGAACCACCTGGGATAATTCCTATTCCGCGGGGGCCTGTCAGTAGAATCTCTTCAATGGTTTTTTCTCCAGATAATAGATGTTCAATTGTATAACGAGCAGACAGCCCAAAGGCAATATCGACGTTAGCAAGTCCCAAATCTCCATCAAGAATAATTACCCGACGTCCATATTCAGCCAAGGCCAGAGCTAAATTAACGGTAAAGGTAGTCTTCCCCGCTCCGCCTTTGCCACTTGTAACGGCAATAACCCTCATTTTCGTTGGCTTTGGTTGTTTGCGAGACGCCAAATCTCGCAATACACTCGCTTGATCATGCATGGGGCATCTCCTCCCCGATTACATAGCGAGCTAAACGAAAAGGTGTTGCTGCCTCTATGTCATCAGGGACATTTTGGCCGTTGGTTAGATAAGCTGTAGGAAGGGTTGTTTGACTCAAGAGATTTAGAATCGACCCGGCACTCCCTGTCTCATCCAATTTGGTAAAAATGAGATGAGTCGTAAAACTTTCAAACCGTTTATAAATCCGATATTGATCGGCTGTTTGCGTCGTCGCGCTCATAACCAGCATCGTGAAGTCTGGCTGAGCCTCTTCTAAAAATGCCCGTAACTCAGACATATGTAAATCATGATGAGGACTTCGCCCCGCAGTATCTATAAAAATTAGTTCCTTATCTGCATGACGCTCCAAGGCATCACTTAGCCCGGAGGGCGTCATGACCACTTCAACTGGTACTCCAATAATTTCTCCAAAGGTTTTAAGTTGCTCTACTGCCGCAACTCGATAGGTATCTGCAGTAATTAAGGCTACTTTGCGTTTATCGACAATACTAAACCCTGCAGCCAGCTTACCAATGGTCGTTGTTTTCCCCACTCCAGTAGGGCCAATCAAAGCGATAATCCTAGGTTTATCGATTCCAGGCTGTATAAGGCCAATCTGCCCGCATAGTTGACTGACATTGGCTTCAATCCGGGCGTATACCTGAGAATTGTCATCCCACTCTTGGGGGGATAGAGTTTGCTGGACATTGTTTATTATGCGCCGAACCAAATGCTCACTGATCCCTCTGTTTTGGAGAAGGTCCACCCATCTTTGCAGAACAGGCGGCCAATCCCTTTTGTCCTCCTTAGTGTCCGTCTGCTTATTTAATTGCTTATTCATTTGTTCAAGTAAACGTCGCATTGATTTTATTTCTGCTTGAAGGTTCTCGGATTGATCCTTTGGCTCGGATAGATTCCTCGTTGGAACCGAGACCGACGTTTTCTGGGCTGTAACCGGAACTTCTTCAATGGCCGCTGTGATTTCAATTTTCTTTTTACCAAATAAGCCAAAGAAACCTCCATCACTAAATTCTCGTGTCTGAAGAATAACAGCTTCTGATCCCAGTTCCTTTTTCACTTTTCCCATGGTCTCTGAAACATTGTCTCCCACAAATCGTCTAACTCGCACGATCCATCCCCACCATTCCTACAGCTTGAACTTGTATTCCTTGGACTAATTCGTTATATGAAAGCACCATTAGTTGAGGCAGTTGTCGTTCCGTGACTCTCTTTAGATTAATTCGAACCAGCGGAGCGCAGACAATAACCGGAGTTAAGCCTTTAAGTACCACCTTTTCCACCTCACGGGTGAGGTTTTGCATGAGCACTTGCAGCACCTTCGGATCTAAGGCTAAATACGTACCATAATCAGAGGGTTGAATGCTGTCCAGAATCTGCTGTTCAATCTGTGGATCTAAAGTCATCACCGGTAAGCTCTTATCTTTGCCAAGCAGCGGTTGCAGTATCTGCCGAGCTAAGGCCTGCCGGACATGTTCTGTCAGGCGATCCAGATCCTTGGTAACCTGCGCGTAGTCTGCCAAAGTTTCCAGAATAGATACCATGTCTCTTATAGAAACCCTCTCTCGAAGCAAATTAGAAAGCACCTTCTGAACCTGACCCAGACTAAGCATATCCGGAATCAGCTCATCCACTACTGCCGGAGCTAATTCCTTAGCATGATCAACAAGTGTTTTAACATCTTGACGGCTGAGAATTTCCCAGGCTTGACTCTTAATCACTTCTGTAATATGGGTTGCCAGCACGGTTGGTGCATCCACCACCATCCACCCGTTAAGCTCGGCTTGCTCTCGATACATGGCATTAATCCATTTGGCATCAAGTCCGAAGGCCGGCTCCTTAGTCGGAGTCCCGGGAATCCCCTCATCGTCAAACCCACCACTCATGGCCATGAAATGATCCGCTAAGATTTCCCCACTAGCGATTTCTGCACCACGAATTTTTATAATATATTGATTTGGCTGTAAGTTCATATTATCTCGAACCCTAATGACTGGAACAATAAACCCCAGCTCACTGGCAATTTGACGACGAATCAGAACAATTCGATCCAGCAAATCTCCCCCTTGATGGACATCGACTAAAGCAATCAGCGCGTAGCCTAGTTCAAGCTCCATATGGTCAACCTGCAAGAGGTTAAGAACATTTTCCGGTTTCTTGCTTTCTTCAATCTCGGTTTCTCGGACAGCTGCCGTCTCCTTAATAACAGACACCTTAGAATTTCGCTGAAGCATCATTCCCATTCCAATTAAAACAGCAGACACTGTAAACAGCGGTACTTTTGGCAAGCCAAGGAGAGCTAACATAGATAGTACTCCCGCCGTAATGAATAAGGCTTTCGGCTGTCTAAACAGCTGCTTGACTAAATCTTCCCCTAAATTACTTTCCGTAGCTGCCCGGGTGACCACTAGGCCTGTTGCCGTCGAGATTAAGAGGGCCGGGATCTGTGAAACAAGTCCATCTCCAATTGTCAACAAAGTATATTTATGAAGGGCTTCCACCAAAGGCATATCCTGCATCACAACCCCTGTGATAAAACCCCCGATAATATTAATAAATAGGATAATAATTGCGGCAATGGCATCCCCTTTAACAAACTTGGTCGAACCATCCATTGCACCATAGAAATCCGCTTCCTGTTGAATTGCCTTACGTCGGTCGCGAGCTTGTTCTTCATTAATCATCCCAGCATTAAGGTCTGCATCAATAGACATTTGTTTACCCGGCATAGCATCTAAGGTAAAACGAGCTGCCACTTCCGAAACACGCTCGGCTCCTTTGGTGATGACTATAAACTGAACCAGCACCAAAATGATAAAGATGATAAACCCTACCACTGCATCTCCACGAATGACGAATTCTCCAAACTGTTGAATAATATCCCCTGCATGCCCGTCAAGCAAAATCAGACGAGTCGCTGAGATATTCAAAGACAGTCGGAACAAGGTTAACGTCAATAAGAGGGAAGGCAGAGCAGAAAACTCTAAAGGGTCTTTGGCAAAAACAGCTAGCATTAGAGTTAGAACAGACGCTGTAATATTCAAGGTAATAAGAATATCCAGCAGCCCAGCGGGCAGCGGAACAACCATCATGACCACGATGCTGACCAGTCCTAAAGCCGCAACAATGTCAGTGTTATTCAAGAACCGACCTTTAACATTCGCAGACATGGTGTTCCTCCTTTCGTGAATTCTTTCGCTCATAATGCAGTACCGCTGAAATCCGCCCCTTGAAACCGTGCAAGCTACCATCGCATGAATGAAATGAAATTGCTAAGAGAACCATCAAGCGGGAGGAGCGATAGCGAGTGCCGTTGGCGTAGCGTTAAGACGCACCGTGGTTCACATCAGGTATTTCCCAGAGGTTTAGGTGCGTTAGTGTAGCCAACAAACGAGCCGCTCCGGGAGCTTTGGTGAACGTGCAATTCATTTCATTCATGCCCCCAAACGCATTCATGCTCGCTTCTTCTTTTTCTTTAATCGATATACAAAGGCCAAAACTTCGGCAACAGCCTTATAAAGATCCGCCGGAATCCCCTGCCCAATGTCAACTTGAGCATAGAGAGCACGGGCCAGCGGCTTGTTTTCCATAATTACAAGGTCGTATTCTTTAGCCAACTCCCGCATTTTCAGGGCAACCTGGTCCTGCCCTTTGGCAACAACGTAAGGGGCACTTTGAACCTTCTGGTCATAACGCAAGGCGACTGCGTAGTGAGTAGGATTCGTAACAACCACATCGGCCTGTTTCATGTCTTGCATCATTCGACTCATTGCCATAGCACGTTGTCGTTTTTTAAGCTCACTTTTCAGTTCAGGATTCCCCTCGGTTTGTTTGTATTCCTGTTTTAAATCTTCATGAGACATTCGTAAATTCTTTTCGTAATCCCAACGTTGATAAATGTAGTCAAAGGCGGCGATTCCTAAAAACGAAAGGGAAATGTTCCAGGCAAGTTCCATTAAGGCCTCGGCTAAAAATATGGCTCCCTGCCCTACATTTAGCTGCTGCAGAGCTGGATAAACATGCAGTCGATCCCGGACACTTGCGTAAAGAAAGTAGCCGATTAAGATCACTTTCATTAAAGACTTTGCTAATTCCACCCAAGCTTTAACTCCAAACATCCGTTTCGCACCACTGATTAGACTTAAACGAGAAAGTTGAGGTTTCATGGACTCTCCGGTAAAAAGGACTCCCACTTGGATGTAATTAGAGATTAAAGCAATAACAAAGGCCGTGCCAAAAATCGGAGCCATAATCTGAATCCCTATCCAAAGGGTGTTAAGCATTAGGCTGGCCACTGTACGTTCATTCCATTCCGCGGATAGGCCAAGAACGTAGGGAAAAAGATACTCAATACGGGTAAGCATTGCCGGAATCCAGAACCTGAGAACAGCCACAAGGCCTAAAAGCATCAACGCCGAGATGACTTCTTGGCTTTTAAAAACCTGACCTTTTTTTCTCGCTTCCTCTTTGCGCCTGGGCGTGGCGGGATGTTTTTTTTCACTCACTGCTTCCACCCCTGGTAAAGTTCTAAGACCCAAGACATGCTGGTATCAAACAGTTTTGCAACGGATTCTCCGAAAAAAGGCATTGAAAGAAACAAAATAATAAGTCCAAACATAATCTTAACCGGGAAAATAACTGCAAAAATATTTAGCTGAGGTACTGTTCTAGATAAGAGTCCCACCCCTACATCAGATACAAGCAATGCTCCAAACACTGGCATTGCCAATTGAACAGACAAAGCAAAAACATGAGCAACAAGTTGGGCGTAGAAGAGATAATTATGGGGTAAATCCGATGGGTTTAAGGGAATATAAGCATAGCTTTTTACCATAGCAGCAATTAAATAGTGATGAGAGTTCGTCGATAGTAAAAGCATGGTCGCTAAAATCATCTGGAAGTTCCCCATCATAGGACTCTGCACCCCATAAACAGGGTCGATGGCTGAACCCATGGTAAAACCCATTTGGTAATCGATCAACTGCCCTGCTCCTTGTAAGATGGCCGTTAGTAAATATATTAGAAATCCAATGACCAGACCCGCTAATATTTCCTTAATTACCACAGCCACATAAGCTAACAGTTCACCCGGAATTGCTGGATTCGTCGCCTGAATGACGGGATAGAGAATAACTGAGATACTTGCAGCCAAACCTAGCCTTACCATTCCTGGAACTCCCCTGGCACCGAAGACTGGAGCAAGCATAATCATTCCAGCCCAACGACATAAAATTAGCAGAAATAAAGAGAGATTCCATTGGAGCAGCTGGGCTAAACTCAAATTTTCTCCCCCCTAACTCGATATTCGTGGTTCGATGTTCGTGGTTCGAAGTCTAAAGTTCATGTTTTGAGGTCGCTGTTGATTCATCGTTCGAACTACGAACTACAAACTACGAACCACGAGTTCACATGCCTCCGAACGTGGCCAGCTCGGTCAATAAATTATGTGTGTAGGCGGTCAGAACAGACAACATCCAAGGACCTAATAGAAGCATAACGACAGCCACTGCAACTACTTTGGGAATAAAGGAAAGGGTTTGCTCCTGGATTTGTGTCATAGCTTGAAAGATACTAACCAGAAGACCTACCAACAAGGCCACCCCTAGAATCGGCCCTCCCACGAGAAGCACGGCTCCTACTGCTTCCCTAGCCATATACAGTACCTGATTTTGGGTCATCCTCCTGCCCCCTTTCCCTCATAACCTTTGAGAATTATTTAAAGCTGCCCACTAAGGACTCTACGACTAAATGCCATCCATCCACTAAAACAAATAATAGTAGTTTAAAGGGCAAAGAAATCATCATAGGAGGAAGCATCATCATCCCGATGGACATTAGGGTACTGGATACGATCATGTCAATTACTATGAAGGGAATAAATATGGCAAATCCCATCTGAAATGCTGTTTTTAATTCGCTAATCACAAAGGCCGGAATCAGTACATAGGTCGGAACGTCGCGATAGGTTTTCGGGCGCTCCATTTTTGATAACCCAACAAAAAGCTCTAAGTCCTTTTCCCGAGTTTGCTTAAACATAAACATCCGAAGGGGTTCCTCCGCTCGATCAATAGCCTCCGCCTGAGTAATCTGATTCTGCATATAGGGCTGGATTGCGTTGGTATTAATCTGGTTCCAAGTCGGTGCCATGATAAAGAACGAAAGAAACAAGGAAAGTCCCACCAGCACCTGGTTCGGTGGAAGCTGCATCGTCCCCAAAGCATTTCTAACAAAAGACAATACAATGATAATCCTTGTAAAACAGGTCATCATCATCAAAATAGCCGGCGCTAAGGAGAGTACCGTAAGTAACATTAAGATCTGCAATGACGTACCTGTTTGTTCCGTCGTTGAAGTTCCCAAGTCTAGGGTAAGTCCTGCTGCCCAAGCCATTTTGGGACTCGTCAGGAAACCCAATCCCAGAGCAACCCCAAAAGGAAGCCCTAAAGTAAGAAATTTAATTAAATGGCCTGAAGAAGACATTACTTTTCGACCTCCTCAAGCAAACGTTCTAATTCAGCAGAGAACGGTTCTTTCTGTCGTGAACGCCTCCGCCACAGCCTCTGGATACTTTGCAGCCATCCATCCACCCGTTCAGTTGGGCGTGTAGCAATCTCCTCCAGAATCTCCGCTGCAACATGAGGATCGTTGATCTCACTGATTTTCACCAAGTGATGATCTGAACCGCCCAGGACTTGAAGCTGACCTGCAATTTCTACTAGGTATAGGCTTTGCTGTCCGCTTAAACTTTGCCGGTCGAGAACCCTTGCCCACGGAGCATTCATTAACCGCATATTCGCCTGGTTAAGGCGGCGGAGAATCCAGAGGGACACCAGCAAAATAATGAGAAAAACCAGGAGAGTTCCCAGAAGTCCCCACCATGAAAAAACAGACTGCTCAACCACGGGAGCGGCCCCACTTGAAGGATACGGCTGGCCTTCGTTGAATGGCATTTTATTTCAACGCCTTCGTAACAGCCTCAACTACCCGTTCCGCTTGGAAAGGCTTAACAACGAAATCTTTCGCCCCGGACTGAATCGCTTCAATAACCATGGCTTGTTGGCCCATGGCGCTACACATAATAATCCGAGCTTTAGAATCCAGCTTACGAATCTCTTTAACCGACTGAAGACCATCCATTTCCGGCATAGTTATATCCATAATCGTCAGGTTTGGTTGTAATTCCTTATACTTCTCCACGGCCATAACTCCATTTTCTGCCTCACCAACCACGTTAAACCCATTCTTTAACAAAATGTCTTTAAGCATCATACGCATAAACGCTGCATCATCAACAATCATTATTGTCGCACTCATCAATTTTCTCCTCCTTTTCGACTATGAAACTTCATCATTTCTTGGAAATTCCTTACTTACTTCAATGAATTCATTCGTTCCATGGGATGCACAATATCAGTAATTCGAATTCCAAAGGTCTCATTAATAACAACAACTTCACACTTAGCAATCAGCTTACCATTGACAATCATATCCACTGATTCCCCTGCCAGACGATCCAACTCTATAACGGAACCAGGTCCCATATCAAGAATTTCCTTAATCGTCTTTTTTGCTCGCCCCAGTTCAACGCTTATTTGTAAAGGCACATCCAGAATTAAACTAAGATTATCAGGCTGCGTGAGCTGGGGACCTGGTTGAAGGGGGGCAAATTGGGCCGGTTGAACAGGAGTTTGCATTTTCGGTGGATGATTTGTTTGCCCCATCCCATAGGAAGAATAGTCCATTGGCGCCGAGTAAGGCGGTGTCTCAAAGGCTGGCGCTTCGTAAGCGGGTGCCTCATAGACTGGAGGCGGGGATGGCTGAGGATTTTGAAACATCGCGGGTGAAGGTGCAGGTTGAGCCGGAGCAGCAGGCTTTGTGGGCGCAGCAGGTTGGGCTGCAGGTGCAGTGGTACTGCTACTCATTTCGCCCATTAGCTTTCCAACCATTCCTCTAGCAACGCTAAGGGGAATCACTTGAACAAGGGTGCTGTCAATGACATCTTCCACAACCATTCGAAAGGAAATCCGAACAAGGGGTTCATCTGGAGCTAGAAAGTCATGAATTATGTCTCTTCCCGAGGACATGTCATTGAGGACCAAATTAGGAGGCGTAATATCGACCATTGCATTAAACATCGTCGACATAGAGGTGGCCGCCGATCCCATCATTTGGTTCATTGCCTCGGAAATCCCACTAATTTGAAGTTCAGAAAGCCCTTCTGAGGGATTTTTTCCATCCCCCCCCATCATGAGGTCCACAATGACTGAACCGTCCCGTTGAGAAAGAATCAAGAGGTTTGATCCTTCAATTCCTGCTTTGTATTTGACATCACATATCACGGAAGGGATGGGATAATCCTGGCGAATCTGTTCCGAGGTCGTTAAGTCGACTCTCGGAGTGGTAATATCAACCTTTTTACCTAAGAGTTGAGATAATGTCGTTGCTGCAGTGCCCATTGAAATATTGGCGATTTCTCCGAGAGTATCTTGTTCCATCTCGTTTAAAAAATCGTAGGCTCCCATAGACATGTCTGCCATTGGGATCTCTGGGGTCTCTGGGGCCTCTGAGAGCATTTCAGGCGGGGTCTCAAAGTCTGATTCTAGCGTTCCCCGAAGCAACGCGTCAATTTCTTCCTGAGTGAGCGACCCATTACTCATTTTGTTCCCCTCCTTCCTCTATAATTTCCGTTATCTGAACGGCGAGATGTTCCCCGTGAAGACCAGGGATAGACTTGAATTTCATGAATTCTCCCACAAAAATTGGCAGTGGGTCCTGTACGGATTGGTTCAGTGGAATGACATCTCCCTTAGAAAGCTCTAAAAGGTCTCTAACAAGAATCTCTGAAGTCCCTAAAAAAGCAACCATATCCACTTTGGCAAATTCGATTTTTTTGCGGATGGCTTTTACCTGTTCTGGAGATGTGACCTTTGCTTCGGTAGAAAAAAGGAAAAAGGTACTTAACTTATCTAAGATCGGCTCAAGCACGAGATAGGGCATACAGATATTTATCATCCCTACAGCTTCACCAATCTTGACCTCAAGAGTAATAAGTACAATCATTTCGTTAGGAGCTACAATTTGCGTAAACTGAGGGTTTGATTCCATGGACAGAAACTGCGGTTTAAGAGCGTAAACCTCAGACCATGCCTCTTCCGAGAGATGAATCATTTGTGTAAGACGGTTTTCAATAATCGTTCGTTCAATTTCTGTCAAATCTCTGTTCTTTTCCGTCCCTCGCCCTTCCCCTCCTAAAAGCCGATCCACTACGGCGAAGGTGAGTGAAGGGCTCACTTCCATTAAAATAGTACCCTCCAAGGGACTCAAGGAGTATAGGGCTAGGACAGTGGGGTTGGGCAGTGAACGAATAAACTCATCATAGGTGATTTGTTCTATAGAAAGAACCGAGCTCTCAACAACGGAATGCAAGTTGCCTGAAAAAAACGTCGTAAGTCCTCTACAAAAATTCTCATGAATATTGTGGAGGGAGTGAATCTGATCCTTGGAAAACTTATTCGGACGTTTAAAATCATACACACGAATCCGCTTTTGAGTCTTGGTCGTCTTCATTTCCTCTACATCAACTTGTCCATCGGACAGCGCATTCAGCAGAGCATCAATTTCTGCTTGGGACAAGACGTCTCCCATCAAACCACCCCCTTCTCGATGTTCGTAGTTCGAACTTTATCCTCGATATATGTGGTTAAAACCACATGATCGATGTTGTAATTTTTATGTCATTCTGAGCACAGCGAAGAATCTTATTCATCTAAGTTATGGCTATACCAAGAAAGATTCTTCACTTCGTTCAGAATGACCACGCGTCGCCGCACCACAATAAACAAAAGATGATATGGCGCTTAAGTTGCTTTTATAGCAATGACCTTGCTTATTGGTAGACAAAAGAAAGAAAGAGAACATCAATGATTTTGTTTTCTGCAACTTCGTTTAGGCGCTCTATTAGTTCTTTTCTTAACGTTTCCCGTGCGTCTGGGGTTTGAACATCTGCCAGAGATTTATTGGCTAAGACTGAATTAACTCGATCTTTTAAGAACGCGTCCTCCTCTTTCAAATGTTCCCCGGCTTTGGCATCCGTCACTTGCACTGTAATAGCCGTCTTAAGAAAAGCTCCTCCCTGTAAATTGACAGTGAACTCACCAATGGGCAGTAAGGGGCCAGTTTTTTTAACTGCAGTCTCTTTTGTACTATCTACCGGGGTATTAAAAAATACTTTTTGAGCTCCAATTGTTCCCCCAACTCCTAAAGCAACTCCCAAGAACAAGGCAAGGATTACAAAAATTAGAGTTTTACGATTCATAAATCTATTGCTCCTCCACTTTGTAATTCTGGCAACGCCTACGAAACTCTGCAATCCGCTCAATAAGAACCTCGATGGCTTCTGACACAACGTATTTATTTCCACCCGTTAACGTAATAACCGTATCCGGAGTTTCTTCCATTATTTCAATTAAATCTGGATTTATAGCAAAGGCCTTTCCATTTAAGCGAGTAACGTAAATCATAAGCTTCATCCTTCCGTTGATCCTTAGCTTAAGGATCCATTTCCTTAAGTTAATTTAGACAACTTTGCTGACAGATTTCTTTCCAAGCCAGTGAAGAACTTGACCGGTTTCATCCAACACTTTTTGTTCCTTCTGTAATTCTGCCGCTTTAAAGGCCGCAGCTTGTTTTTCCTTAAGCCTCTCATACTTTTCGACTTCACGATGTGCTTCTAATAAACACCGACGAGCGTTCTCTAGAACAAGTTCTTGTTCCCTTTGTTGTGCTTCATATTGAAGCAATTGCTGCCATTGTTTCAATGCAAATACTTGACATACTCCTAGATCTTCTGGTCGGTAACGCCCTGCCTCTCGTTGACCTTCTTGGGCTTCCTCATAACGAAGGCTTTGAACCTCGCAAGCCTGAACACAATCTTGCCATCGCTGGAGTTCTTGAGCATACACCAATTGAGCGGTTTCTAAAATTTGTTGAGCTAATTGTAGGCTTGCTTCCAAGCGAAACCTGAATCGGGCCATACTTCTCACCCCTTTACCAGACCAATCTTATGAAAGTAACCCCAGCGTATGTCGTCCTGAAAAAGGTACGATTGAAGGACCTAAATCCTCCGCTTTCGCTCAGGATGACAGAACAATTTTTCGCTATCGTGACGCGGGTTTAGCGAAAAATCCCTTGCAATTGTTGAAGCATCTCTTGGGCTGTAACATATTCATCGACTCTTTGCCGAGAAAAAGCTTGAATGCGGTCCATATGGGCGATTGCCCCATCGATCTTAGGATTACTCCCAGGAGTATAGGCCCCAATATCAATCAAATCCTTTGCATCCCGATAAATAGCAATATATTCACGCACCCTGCCCGCTAATTCCTTGTGTTCCGGACTGACCACATCATTCATAACCCGACTGACGGATTGTAAAATATCAATGGCCGGAAACTGGTTTTGCATAGCCAACTCCCTAGTTAAAACAATGTGCCCATCGAGAATTCCGCGAACTGAATCCGCTATCGGCTCATTATGGTCATCCCCATCGACAAGGACTGTATAGATTCCAGTAATACTCCCGATTTCTGCCATTCCTGAGCGTTCCAATAGTTTAGGCAAAAGAGCAAATACAGAAGGAGGATATCCACGGGTTGCCGGAGGTTCACCTACGGTGAGGCCCACTTCCCGTTGGGCCATGGCAAAACGGGTTACCGAATCCATCATGAGCAGTACATTCTCTCCTTGGTCCCGAAAATACTCTGCAATGGCTGTAGCTGTAAATGCAGCCTTTAGTCGAACTAGAGCAGGTTGATCCGAGGTTGCAACAATAATGACTGAACGAGCTAAACCCTCTGGACCAAGATCCTTCTCAATGAAATCCCGTAATTCACGACCCCGTTCTCCAATCAGGGCGATAACATTGATATCTGCAACGGTATTCCTGGCCATCATGCCCAGTAAGGTACTCTTGCCCACGCCGGAGCCAGCAAAAATCCCCATCCGCTGTCCACGACCGATGGTTAGAATCCCATCGATGGTTCGAACTCCAACACTAAGAGTGTCTCGGATTCGCGGGCGTAATAAGGCGCTGGGTGGTTTGTTCTGCAAGGGGTAGGCTGTTTCTGTCTGAAGCGGCCGCCCATCCAAGGGGTGTCCCAGTCCATCCAGAATGCGGCCGAGAAGTCCCGGTCCTACAGGTACCGTCAGCTTCTGCCGCTGAGACAGCACACGGTCTCCCGGGGCAATCCCTTCGAGTTCCCCTAAAGGCATAAGCAAGGTGGTTGAATCTCGAAAACCCACCACTTCAGCCGGAAGTTCTCGTCCCTCTCGGGTGATGATATGACAGTATTCACCCACACTGGCTCGCGGTCCAGCTGACTCCACCATCAGGCCCACGATCTTTGAGACCCTGCCTTGAGACGAGATCGGTTCCGTCTGTTCCACAGTCTGCGCTAATCGATTCCACGCCCCCATGCTCAAGCTCCTCTCGTAAGCTATGTTCTAGTTTATCTAATTGGGCTTCAAGCCTTCCATCAAAAACCCCTTCGTCACACTCTAGGAAACAGTCTCCAGGCTTTAAGGATTCATTGATAACCCAAGGACAGGGCAGCTTCCCCTCCAGCCACTGGATATCATCCGGAGCCACATGAAGCCGCCAACCCTCCCTTTCCAGGGGTAAGAGGGTTAAAGCCTGGATGATGGCTGCCAATCTCTGAGGTTCAATTGAAAGGGTTGAACGCACAATACGTTCAGCAATTTTTATGGCTAAATGAAGTAAATCCTTATCTACCTTGGCGTATTCCTCTTGAACCGCTCTCTGGGCTAACAGAAAGAGCTGATTAGCCTCCTCGGTCAGGCGTTTTCCCTCAGCCTCACCGGCTTGCCTTCCTTCACGAAAACCCTCAGCCTGGGCCGCGGGATAAATATCAGCCTTTGCACGCTCCTTGACTTCTTGACGTATACCCTCTAAATCCGTCTGGGCTTGGGCAAGGATTTTCTGAGCATCAGCTTCTGCTTGAGCAAGAAGTTTCTTAGCCTTAGCTTCAGCTTCCGCCAAAATCTTTGCTGCTTGATCTTTGGCTTCTCCAAGAAGCTTTCCTGCTTCATCCTTGCTTGCTGCATCCCAAGGAGTATCCCCATCCGAGAGTTCAGACTCCGGGGCAGAGGTCTGCTGACGTTCTTCTCCCACACTAAGAACCGTCAAACACTTGCCCAACTGCTGAAATCCTTCCAGGAATTCCACCATTCGCGGGGTTGATACCTCCACATCGTAACTCTTGACAACTCGTCCGCTAATAGATAATCTCATCGGCGCCTCCTCTAGAGATGACAATTGCGCCACTCTCCTCGATTTTGCGAATGACTTTTACAATGCGCTGCTGAGCGTCTTCTACATCCCGTAACCGTACAGGCCCCATAAATTCCATATCGTCCTTGAGCATCTGACTGGCCCGGGAGGACATATTGGATAAGATCTTTTGAGCCACTTCTGGATTGGACCCTTTAAGGGCCAGACCTAAGTCTTTGGTTTCCACTTCACGCAAGACTAACTGAATACCGCGGTCGTCCAGCATAACAATATCTTCGAAGACAAACATCTGTCGCTTAATTTGTTCGGCTAAATCAGGATCATCGATCTCCAGAGAATCCATAACGACTTTAACCGTTCCCGGATCCGTTCTGTTAAGGACATCCACGATACTCTGGATCCCCCCTGAAGCTGTATAGTCTGTAGGTGCTAAACTAGAAATCTTACGTTCTAAAACCTTCTCAATTTCTTTGAGCACTTCCGGACTCGTACGACCCATGGTTGCGATTCGCTTCGCCACATCAGCCTGTCGGTCTGGGTTAAGGCTGGCGAGCAAGGTCGCGGCTTTTTCAACGGGCAGATGCGTCATAATCAAAGCAATCGTCTGGGGGTGCTCTCCTTGAATAAAGGAAAAAAGCTGTTTAGGATCTGTCCTGCGCACGAGATCAAACGGCCGCATCTTTAAAGAAGTCGATAAACGACTGATAATCTCAAAGGCTCTAGTTTCTCCCAAAGCACGTTCTAAGACTTCTCGTGCATACTCGATGCCCCCCTGGGAGATATAGTCATTCGCCATGCACATTTGATGGAATTCTTCCACAACATGATCCCGCTGTTCTGGCGATATTCGACCGACATTAGCCATTTCCAGGGTCAATTGTTCTATTTCAGCATCCCCAAGGTGTTTAACTACATTAGCGGAATTTTCCGGACCCAAAGCGATCATCAGAATCGCCGCTTTTTGGATTCCGGTTAAAGCGTGCGCCATCTACCTCTCCTCCGATAGCCATGTTTTCATAAGACGGGCTGCCTCATCCGGGTTATTGCGTGAATATAGTTCGACGGCCTCTTTAGTCTTTTGCTTCTCAATCTCATCCGCCGATTTAGCATTTTTCTGGGCTAATTTTAGTTGAGCTTCTTCCTCTGCAATCTGTTGAGCCATGAGCAGTTCTGCGGTGGCAAGGGTCACAGGCTCCGAATTATTATTTAGCTCCAACATTTTCTCAGCACGGGCTTTTTTGGAGCGTTTTCGAAGTAACACGAGGCTAAATATTAAACCCAATAATACTGCGGCTCCAATTTCGGCATAGGTGATAAGTTCTTGCCGTTTCTCAGCGTTTTCCATGGCCAAGACTTCTTTCTGTAAGTCCATCTTATTAAAGGGTATGGCAGCTACCTGGACTTCGTCCCCCCGGTTTGCATCCACTCCAGCAGCAGAAGCTACAATGGTTTTAATTTGGTCCAGTTGGTCCTGGGTAATGGTGTCCGCGTCTGCCATAACCGATACCGAAAGCCGTTTAACACCGCCGGGGCTTACAATTTGTTCCTCTTGAGTGGTATCCACCTGATAGTTTTTAGTACTGGTAACTTTCGTAGATGTAGAATTCACATTTTGGGTAGTGGGATAGGTCGGTGCCCCATTGGCATCCAATCCCGGTGTACCTCCAGCCCCCACTGTACCATTTGTATTGGTTTCGTTGGAACTCTGTTCACTCACTACGGCCCCGGGGCCATTGGTTTGTTTAACGATGGTTTTCTGATCGAAGTCTAATACTGCACTAATTCGGACGACGGTTTTCCCTGAGCCCAGCACACGATCCAGCATGCTCTGGATTGATTTCTGTATGTCTTCCTCGACGGTTTGTTTAAGTTGATATTGAGTACCTGTCAATCGGTTAGGATCACTGCTCTTTCCGAGAACATCAGATAGAACATTCCCTCCTGTATCTACAATCGTCACATTCTCCGGTTGCAGTCCTTCGACTGAGCCTGATAACAAGTTTGCGATAGCACGCACCTGATCTTCACCAAGTTTCGTGCTTGGGACAAGTTTCAGGGTCACTGCCGCTGTTGCTGCTTTTTGACTATCGACAAAGAGCGAGGGTTCCGGCATTACAATATGCACACGGGCGTCTTCTACCCCATTCAAGGTCTTTAGTGTATTTTCTAATTCGTTCTGTAATCCGAGAACATAACGTAGTTTCCGATCAGCATCCGTCTCCCCCAGTCGCATGGTATCCAAATTATCAAAGCTGAATTTGCTTTGTTGAGGAAGCCCAGCACTGGCTAGTTGTAAACGAAGATCTGCCGCTGCCTGTTGTGGAACCAAGATGGTTGAGCCATTATCCGCCAGCTTGTAATCCGCTTTAAGGTCTTTTAGCTTCGTCGTGACCGCCCCGGCATCAACGTCACTCAGCTTTGTAAAAATAGCTACGTACTGCGGGCGTCCTGCCCAGGTAATTAGGTAAATCAACGCTCCGGCAACCAAAAGGGGAGCAAGCACCGTTATTATTTTCTGTGGGCTAGAAAGGTTGTTCCAAAATGTCATAATCGATTGCTTTATTCCCGCCCAAGAAAAATTCACCTTGGCTCCTCCTTTCAATTCGTGACACGAAGTTCGATGCTCGAGGTTCGAATGAAGACGTTCGTTCCGAACGTTTAATGCATCGAATCTCGCGCCTCGCGCATCGTTCCTCTGACTAAATTATTTTCCATGAATTACAAGACTTAATAACCCCTAAAAAATAACGGTTAACACGTATTTTTATATAACAAGCTACTCCAGCTTGAATCGAGACGTTCGTTTATGAACGTTTCAAGTCGAACTTCGAGCATCGCACCTCGCTAAATCTGCATACGCATGATCTGATTATAGGCATCGATCACTTTATCACGGGTTGCCACAGTTAAGGTCAAGGACAGACTGGCCTTTTCTAAGGCTACCATTACTTCAGACAAATCCTGAACCTGACCAGTCGCTAAGGCCAAGGTAGCCGTATCTGCCTTTGATTGCAAAGCATCTACTTCACCCAAGGCATCTTTCAAAAACTTAGAAAAATCTGCCCCTGCCTTTGATGCGCCCTCTCCGGAACTACCACTCGCCTCAAGCCCTGTTGGTGTAATCGAATTGATGATTCCAAGGGGCATTATGGGGGCAATCGGTGGAATACTCATCTAACTTACCCCTTTCCTATCTCAAGTGCTTTAGCCAGCATTGACTTACTGACGTTTAGAGCCGTCACGTTCGCTTCATAGGCTCGCGAGGCTGTCATCATATCCACCATTTCCGTCACAATATTTACATTGGGTTGACGGACATATCCTTCTGGCAAGCCTAGTTCTGCTACTTTAGCCGCATCCGGAGAATCCGGGTTATACTCCAGCCGAAAGGGTTGGGTTACATCGTTCTGAATGCTCGCCACATGTACCCCATTCCCTACCTTCCCGATACCCATAGTATCTCCAAGGACTTTAGAAAAGGATGTTTCCGGTGGACGAGGTACAAACACTGCGACCTGTCGGCTATAAGGGATCTGATTTCCCGCTGGAGTTAATTCTCCCGTACGAGTCGTATTAATATTAGCAATATTGTTGGCTGTAAGATCCATTCGCAAGCGTTGGGCCGTTAAGCCGGAAGCGCTAATTTCAATCGCTCCAAAAACCCCCATAGATTATCCCCTCCTCATAACACATTCCACAATTGCTTTTCCGATCTCACCAAGGGGGACCACTCGATCGGCTAAACCAGCATCCACGAGAGACCTAGGCATCCCATATACAACACAGGTTTCCTCTGCCTCTGCAATGGCAAACCCCTCTAATTTCTTAAGTTCTTTCATACCCTTAGTACCATCACTTCCCATTCCGGTCATGACCACCCCTAGTGTCCCCTTTCCAACTTCCTTCCCTAAAGATAGGAACATGACATCAATTGAAGGATGATAAAGGGTGGGTATGGGAGCTTCATTTCCAATATTCAGGATCAACTGACCAGACCTCCGCTGAACCTGAAGTTGTTTACCAGCCGGAGCTACATAGACCGTTCCCGCTTTCAGGGCTTCTCCATGGACTCCTTCCCGTACGTTCAAAGCACACAACCCGTTCAATCGCTGAGCGAGGGGACCTGTAAATCCTGGCGGCATATGCTGAGCGACCAACACCGGCACCGGGAAATTCCTTGGAAGTGTGGGCAAAACTGCTTGAAGCGCTGAAGGCCCTCCCGTAGACGTTCCGATAGCCACAATTTCAACCGCATGTTTTGGTAACATTCCCACTTTACCCGTACTTACCGCCCTAGATCCAAGTCCCGAACTTTTATTCAAGGAAGATTTAGGTGCCACAGCTTTTGAGATTCCAGCATGAATTCCGGAACCTGTCTTCACCGTTTCGGGAGAAACCGCCGGGGCGGGGGCCGTGATAACCGAGGGGGAAGCCGCAGGGTTCGTGGTGGGGGAATTCGCTGAAACAGCGGAGAATTCTTTGGGTTTAAGTCGTGCAGGATTAACTAGGGCCGCTGCTTTTACTTTATCAATTAGATCCCGGGAAAAGGCCTGTAAATCCGCGCCAGGCTTTCCCGACGGTTTGGCTACAACATCAATAGCACCCAAATCAAGAGCTTTCAAGGTAGACTGTGCACCTTCTGTCGTAACAGCACTCAAGATGATCACCGAAGTCGGTTGCCAACGCATAATTTCATCCAAGGCCTGGAGCCCATCCATGATCGGCATCTCAACATCCATAGTAACGACATCCGGACGAAGAGACTGGAGTTTCAGAATCCCTTCCCGCCCATCTTTCGCTGTATCTAAGACCTTAATACCCGGGTCCTGATTGAGAATCTTTTGTAAGGTCAAGCGCATAAAGGGGGAATCATCAACGATGAGGACCCCGATCTGAGCTCTATGCGCTGACGTCATGGCTTGTTTCTCCACCCATGATGTGATCAAGATCTAAGAGGATAAGCAGACGTTCCCCTATTTTCCCTACTCCGCGAATAAACTGAGAGTCCATCCCCAGGGCGATGGGCGGAGGTGGTTCTATGGCTTCACTGTCAAGACGCAAGACTTCAGTTACGGCATCCACCCGGACTCCAAAAACCTTAGTTTGGACTTGCAAGACCACAATTCTGCTAAGGTCAGTTTCTTCCACCCGAGTCATACCAAAACGAGTTCGCAAGCTGATCACAGGAATGACATTCCCTCGCAAATTAATAACACCCTCAATATAATTAGCAGATTTAGGCACCCGAGTTATTGGTGGAATACGGATAATCTCCTGGACACGCATAATATCAACACCAAATTCTTCAGACCCTAAGCTAAAGGTCACTAACTGTTCTTCTGCCATTTACAAAACCCCCTTTATTCGTAGTTCGTGGTTCGATGTTCGTGGTTCGACTGGAATAAAAACTTGTCAGTTTTTAGGAACTTATTTAAAGTTTCTTTTATAAGTGTTCGATATTATAGATAAGCGAGTGTGATTGATCAAGATTTTAGTACTTTGTCATTCTTAGTACAGCGAAGAATCTTATTTACCCCTCGAATTTAATCGGGATAGATTCTTCACTTCGTTCAGAATGACAGGCCCTTTTATAAAAAGGGAAACGTTTTTTCGAACTTCGAAGATGCGCTTCGCGCTTCGCCTATGCTTTTCGTGTGACTAAGACATCTTGGATTAAAGAGCCTATATCGAGAATCAAGGTCACTTTACCATCTCCGAGAATGGTTGCTCCGGCAATTCCAGGGAGATTATTGAGAAACTCGCCTAAGGATTTTATGACGACTTCTTGTTGTCCCCGTAACTCATCCACGATAAGCCCTAGAGCTTTATCGCCAAAGCCTACCACGACAACATAGACCTCACTGCTTTCAGTTTCCGGCTTGGGAAGATCAAATTTTTCTTGGAGAGAAATCAAAGGTAAGGTATTCCCTCTCAATTGGACCATTGGCAGCCCACCCACAGTTTTAATATCTTCTCGATTAACCAGAAGAGTCTCTAAAACTGAAGAAAGTGGAACAGCATAAATTTCCTGGCCTACTTCGACAAGAAGGGCCTGAATAATCGCCAAAGTTAAAGGCAAGCGAATGGTAAAGGTACTTCCTTTCCCTTTGCGCGTTGTAATATCTACCATACCGCCCAGATTATTAAGGGCTTTTTTCACAACGTCCATACCAACACCACGACCGGAAATATCCGTCACCACGTCTGCAGTGCTAAAGCCCGGTAAAAAGATGAGATTCGCGATATCCCGTTCAGATAGTTCTTCTCGTTCCCCGATCAAACCTTTAGAAATGGCTATTTGCCGGATTTTATCGAGATCCAATCCTCCCCCGTCATCCGAGATCAGAATTGCTATATGGTTCCCCTCATGGTAGGCATTTAGGGTAATAGTACCTAGTTCAGGCTTACCGGCCGCCCGGCGATCTTCAGGGGATTCGATGCCATGATCCACTGAGTTTCTAATGAGATGCATTAAGGGATCTCCGATAACTTCAACCACCGTCTTATCCAGTTCTGTATCTTCACCTTTTAAGACAAGATCAATTTCTTTGCCTGTTTTTTTAGCGAGATCCCGAACTAAACGGGGAAATCGATTAAAGACGGTTCCAATAGCGACCATACGTAACCGCATAACACTCTCTTGAAGATCATTCATTAACCGACCCAAGTATACATTGGCTTCATTTAAACTATTGACCATACCATCTGTACTATATTGAGCTTTCAGGTCCAGACCGATCTGTACCAAACGGGTCCGGGTAATAACCATTTCCCCAACAAGATTAATGAGGTTATCCATTCGGGCGGTATCAACTCGAATCGTATGTACCTGAGTGTTTCCTTCACCATTGGCGGTTTCTGCCATAGGCGTTCCAGGAGCTTTAGCTATTCCCTTTGGTTCAAGGGTTGTTTTTTGAGTCACTATAGGTTTGATGACGTTTTCTTCCGCCCCAACACTTGGAATCACCTTAGGCTCTATCCCTATTTCCGCAACAGGTATTTCCGCTGCACTTTCCTCAAGGTTGGTTTCCACTATCTCTATAACATTTTGATAGGGATGTACGAAAACATCCTCCAACTCAGAAATTTCCAGAAGCTCCTTCCGAAGCTCTTCTCGCGGCTCATCACAAAGCACGAGCATAAAAAATTCCTCAGCATCCCCAACTTCCAGATCCTCGAGACTCGGCAAAAGTTTGATAACTGCGCCCATTCCTTCAACTCGTTGAGTTGCCATGACGGCACGGACTGCTTTCATGAGGGTATTAGGGCCAAGTTTCACATGTACCTGATAAACCCCACGCCCTAAACTATGAGCATCAATTACCTTTTCGGATTCGGAGGGTGTTAAAGCGAAGTCTACGGGAACAAATTCTACCAGGTCTTCCGTTTCTGTCTCAGAGGTTTGAATCATCTCTTCCTTAACAGGTTTATCCCCCTTTAAGATTCCTCTCATAGAGGAGGCTAAATCTTCGAACTCAATGGTAATCTCCTGACGCTGCTCGACCTGAGCCAACATCGCTTTCACTCGATCTGTCACAGCTAATAAAGTATCGATCATTTCCAAGGAAACATCCATTTTTCCCTGGCGCAAATGATCTAATAAATCTTCAGCAGCGTGAGTTAAGGCAACGATTGGCGTAAACCCCATGGTCCCAGAAGCTCCCTTTAAACTATGAGCTGAGCGGAAGAGATCGTTAATAAGTCCAATATTCCCTCCCTCTTTCTCTAGTTGTAAGAGTCCAGCCCCCAGCTTCTCAATCTGTTCTTGGGAATCTAATAGGTAAAAGTCAATGAATTCTCCTAGATCAACTCCCAAATTGTTGTTATCATCTTGACTCACGCTTTGCCCCCCTATCTTTTATATCTATTACAAATAACCTGACGCAATTCACTCTAGCGCTTCCGAATTTTATTTGTCACATATTGTTATGTATTATTTAAAAAAGGACAAATTAATCCGATTACTTTGTATTCGCCATATATTTTAGAATTCCTCCAAAGAAGCATATAAACAATATTACTTATATTCTCTTTATCTTAGCACCAAGTCGCAAAATCGTATATAAGTATTTTCGACAAAATTGCCGAGTTTATTGTGTTAACTGTAAAGATATTCTAATTTACTAGCAAATTGTGCTATGTGACTAACAATACACTTAGTAGTGAAGCCTACAAATAGTCGGATTGTCACAATCCACTAGGACCTTTGGGCAAAAAAACAAAACAGGAGGCAAAAAATTGCTTCCTGTTTGTTTTATACGGTAAAACAACAAATGTATTATCTTTATTCCAGATATAACCTCATATTCGATCACACAAGTTCATCGAACAATATGCCTGCCACTTGAGTGAAAGAACCTAAAATATCTAAAACCCGTTTAGGCGTAATTTCATCTAATACCTCACCGCTTGGCTGATCAATAATCTTAACCATGAAGCACTCAGGCTCTTCATGAACCTGAAACTCTAAGCGTTTATCAATAATTCCCATCAGTCGATTGAGCTTTTCCGTCGCCTTTTCCACCTGTTCACGTGGAATTTCTTCCCGGGCAGAGGGTATTTCTCCCTTACGATCGATGACCTTACGAGGTGTTTCCAAGGAACGGTCTAACTTTTGCCCTGCAAAAGCATCCATGGGAATCATGGTGGTCTGAGTATTCGGTTGAATGGGATTGATCATGATAAATCCCTCCTATATATCGCCAATTACCGTTGCCAGCTCTTCTGGCTGACAGCCGTTGTACTTACTGCACCATAGGCTTCCGAAACCTGGTGTTGTCGTTTGCTCCGACTAAGTAAGATCTGAACATTATCGATAATATATTGATTATCTTGGTAAATTTCAGCTAGAATCGCCTGTCCCACCGATGAGCCTTTGAATCCCTCATCCTCGACCTGATCAATGGCGGTTTGCAACTGTTCCCGTTGATTCATCAGCTCATTAAAAAGCTCCATATCCTGTTTAGCTAAAAACTTAGCCATTTCTTTAGTTAAAAACCGATAATCCTGCCACAGTGCTTGGGCTAACTTGTCACCTATCATCACTTGCCTACTGCCCTGGCTACATGAGTAAGTTTCATGGCCTCTGCCCAAGTATCTCTCATTTCTGTCAACATACTTTTGGCGTTCTGCAACTGTTCTAGATCCTTTTTGATGTTTCCTTGAATGAGACAGTGTTCAATATATTCATAGAGTTGCGCCCAAGTTTTTGAGAGTTCATAGCTCATATCCAAGGTCTGAACAAACTCTCGTACGATGTCCTGCACACGCAGATTAGCATTATGGGATTTTTGGACATCCCCCTGTTCCATGGCCAAAATGCTTTCTGTCAAGAATCTTAAAGCACCATTATACAGTAACAATGTCAACTGTTCCGGTGAAGCCGTCATAACTTGCTGATTTTTATAGGCGTTCGCCATCTGAGAATTTATCATGAAAAATCCTCCTTACTTTCTTGTAATATCATCTGAACAATTAATTCCCTTAAGTTCAACGAAACTCTTGCTTATGAGTTTTAACCGCTACTAAACTGTTCTAACAACCATGAGTTTTGCTGGTTAAGTTTATTCAGTGCCGCTTCCATAGCGTCAAACTGTCTATAGTAGCCTTTTTCAATGTTTATAAGCCTAAGATCCATCGTATTTAATGACTCGGTGTAGTTCTCGAGTCTTTTTGCCAGAAAACTATTAGTGTCCGTAGCGCCAGGTAAACCAGCCTGGTCTTTAAGTTTATTTATGGAAGTATACATCTGGTCATATAGGCGATGAGCTACCCCTTTAGTCTCCTTAGTATCTCCAGATGACCCAAAAATTTTATTAACAATATCGGAGTCCTCGGTGAGAGCCTTTCTCAGTTCGTCTTCATTCACATATAGCTTGCCGCCATTGTTAGACTCAGAATTGATATTGCCGTCTTCATCGATATACGAACCAGTCAAAATCCCAATAGATGAAGCACTCCTATAATCTCCAGTTAGCCCACTGATCGGAGTAGAAAAAGCAGACCGCAGGTTAGTTATCATATCAGTTAAAATTGGGTCGCGGCGTAAGAGCCCGCTGCGGGCTTTTTCCTCCCATACCTTGATGTCGTTTTCTTTCATATCCGCCTTCTGAGCGTCTGTTAGAGGAAGGAAATCTCGATATTTATTCTCAGCTATCTCTGAATTGACCGCACCAATCATAGTGTTATAACTATCCACAAAGGCTTTGACATTAGCAATGGTCTTATCAATATCCGGTTGTATAGAAATATTGGTGGGGGTGGTGCTTACTGATTTTAAATTATAATTCACACCTGATATTGTAAAGCTATTTGTGGATCTAGCTATGTCGACACCGTCCAGTTTTAATTTAGCGTCCTGACCAAAGGTTGTTAGTTTCAATTGATTGATCAAGAAATCTTGGCCGGTAGCATCATTACTAGAAATACTGAAAGCATTACCATCCGCATCAGCCTTTAAGGTAACCTTTTGAGTCGTAGCATCATAGCTAGCCACTTCACTGCCAGCGTAAGAGTTAATAGCTCCAATGATATCGCTGAGTGTATTAGACGCCCCATTGATCGGGATATTATGAGTTCCGGTGCTGGTTTTTACATCTATGCTAAAAACTCCGCTTATACCAAAAGCTTCACTAATTGTTTTTGTAGTATAGCTGGCAGCATCAATTCCTAGTTCAGCATTACTCACCATTCCCTGATCTGTGACTGTTCCAAGTTTTAGTTTATTCAAGATAAAGTCTAGCCCCGTTGATGAGCTTCCAGTAAAATCCACCTTAGCTTCTGCACCTGTCTTATTCGAATAAATGTAAAATCGATCAAGCGTCGTATCGTAGTTAGCCTTGACATTAGCATCTGTCTGGTTAATTGCACTAACGACATCATAGATGGTGGTCGTATCTGTCACACTAACGCTAACCCCTTGGCCATTAATTTTAAAATCCAGGGTCGAGCCAGCAGTGTATCCGAATTGACTGACAAGAGTACCCGAAGCATTGATACTGTCACTGCTCGAAAGTTTTACGCCATCGGCTAACTGACTCACCACGACTGAGTGAGACACATTCGCTGCATCTGCATTGGCGGTAGCACTTAAAACACTATCATTGGACGATGTCACTTGTTTAGGCAACAAGCTACCTGATTTTCGAAAATCAAAAATTGTGGAGTTGCGAAAATCCTGTGAAAGTGTATACATGGTGTTATAGTCTTTTTTCTGCCACTCCGTCTGTGTCTTTTGCTGCCATACTTTATCGAAAGAGGCCCGCCGGGCCTTCATTAAGTCTTTAACCATTTGGTCAACGTCCATGCCAGAGCCACTTAAACCGTAGGTGCGCATATCTGATTTGTCCCCCCTTAAACCCAGATCTCTTACTTGATACTGCTTTTTAAGTACCGTAAAAGCTGATCATTCGAGTCTATTGACTAATGTTATATATTTCTCCGTCATATTAATTATCGGTGAATTGGTCCTGATACTTTAGGCTTAATATAACTTTATATGAAAAGAAGCTTAAAAATTATCTCATTGTTATGAGTAAGGTCGAAGCATCCCAATACTATATAGTAAAAAACGGTAATGCCCCATCCTAATTGGATGAGGCATTAATATCAAAGGCAATAGGTTTTAAATTAGAAAAATCTTATGTTTCATAAATACCTGACAAATCCATCTATGAAGCTTAGAGTAATTTGTTCACAATCCAGCCTATATTACGTTCCTTAGATCTTTGAGCAATTTGGATTACGGCATTAGGTGGTAATTGGGTAATCAGTCGACCGGAATCCCCATCCATAATTCTGACCTGGTTCCCATTCTGGCTGTCAAAGATGGTGGAAACTTGGATATTTTTTTCTGCAAGTAACTTGGAGATGTGTCCCAGAGCAGTTTGGAATGCCCGTTCTGCTACAGCGACTCGACCCCCTGCGTTAAGTTCTTGAGAAATCTTCTGAGCAGCCGGGGTGTTAACCCGCTGACGGATAGAAAGTTCCATATTAATCGGATTGCTAGAAGTAGGTCCAATAGTAACAGCCATGTACTAATACCACCTTACACGCTAATATCTGATTAATATTGTAGCACGTCATATTTATCTTCCGCAATACTTTCTTGTAATTTATGCCAATCCTTAGCCGGTAATCAATTTGTGTAGATATTAATATCCAAACTGCATAAAGCACTTTGCCAAGGTCTCTCCAAGAGTATGAGTGCACTTATATTGGCCTTACTCTTTACCTGAGCAATTGGAGAACACCTTGTGGTAGTTGGTTAGCTTGCGCCAGCATAGCTTGAGCGGCTTGGGCTAGGATATTGTTCTTCTGAAAGTTCATCATTTCTTTGGCCATGTCTGCGTCACGGATACGGGACTCAGCGGCGGTAAGATTTTCTTCTGCGTTAGAGAGGTTTGCTATGGTGTGCTCTAGACGATTCTGAATAACTCCATAGTAACTTCTAACAGAAGATACTTGCTCTATCGCCGAGTTGAAACTTGCGATCGAGCTATCAGCATCACTACGGGTAGACACGCTTACATCTTTCAGGCCAAGTGATGATGACCGCAGGTCATGCAATTGAAACGACATACTCTGAGCAGTATTGGCTCCGATCTGGAGAGTAATGCTGCCACCGCTACTTCCGGGAATATAGTTAGTAAGGCTGCCGGAGTTACCAAAAGAAAGGTTATAGAGGGCATCCAGCACTGAAGTACCTGTCTCATTGGGAATAGTCGCGTCCTGAGTTAGGTTGCCGCTGCTACCTTTGACATTGCCATGAACAATAGCTCCTGAGCCTAGTGTAAAGTCAGTACTATTAGTGAGGTAAGTATCCACATCAGTACTGTTATTGAAATACTCTATAAAGCTATCGACATCCTGAATGTCACTCACGCGGTGACCAACCGCTACGTCGGTTGTTCCTATCTCTGTACTTGCAGAATCCCAAGTAACAGCATTAATTGCTTGACCGAGGCTCTTGCCCTGTTCCAATTCGTCGATCAAAGCAGATATCCCACCATCGATCAGTTCATGCATTACTTTGACCGCTTCAAAAGCAGAGCGATAATCCCCATCAAAAGGATTTGTCATATTTACATTGGAATCCGTTACAGGAAAAAAGTTGCCTCCTTGAATGGCCATTGCTAAACCTTCGAGAAACCAGTTTTCTTTACCCTGGTTTAGTCCATCGATGCTAAAGGGCATCTCCGTAAATTGGAGGGCATGGACCATTTCATGGGCAATTAAGGTATCTAGGACTCCATCGGGGAGTAAATTGCCGGATCCATCAAATACTTTGGCCACGTTTACCCGGAGGGTCAAAGAGGCTCCACCATCAGAAGTTCCCATCGAGGCGGCGGCTGCATTGACATCCAAATCGCTATAGTAGGCGACTGCGAGGTTTCTCTTACTGGCCGGATAGTCCACCCCTAACTGGTCATGAATAGCAACCAGCGAATCATTGATCCAGCCTGGCAGATTCATTGTGAGTTCATCTAATGCCGCCTGAGATATACCATCAAACTGGGATGGCCCTACCGCCGTAGAAACGGTCGGAGGAAGTATTCCACCTGTCCGGTTTAATAGTTTGATAGTATTAAACTCCGTATTATTGGCCACATCATCGATACCCAACAGAATATGTTTAATCTCGTCTTGAATTTTTGCTCGGTCTGAATCAATAATTGTGTCGCTGGCAGCTTGCACAGACAACTCTCTACCTCGTTGCAGCATATCATGAATTGCAGACGCACCGCCTTCAGCAGTCTGAATGAGCGAGATACCATCTTGAGCGTTGCGGATGGACTGGCCAAGACCACGAATCTGACCGCGCATCTTTTCCGAAATAGCAAGACCCGCTGCATCATCACCCGCGCGATTAATTCTCAGACCAGACGATAGCTTTTCAAGAGATTTGCTTGCTTGGTTACTATTGCCGGCAAGGTGCCTGTAGGCCGTCATTGCAGATAAGTTATGCGATATTATCATAGTAAACAGCCTCCATTGCCATCTTTCCTATACTATCTAGGTACTAAAAAAGCCCTGGTGAACCAGGGCTTTTTGTACTAGGGTATTAGGATTAACGGAGTAACTGAAGAACGCCTTGAGGCTGTTGGTTAGCTTGAGCCAGCATCGCTTGAGCAGCTTGGGAAAGAATGTTGTTCTTTTGGAAGTTCATCATTTCTTTCGCCATGTCTACGTCACGGATACGGGACTCTGCACCGGTTAGGTTCTCGGAAGAAGTTCCAAGGTTGTTGATGGTGTGCTCAAGACGATTTGTGAAAGCACCGAGTTTGGAACGTTCTGCGGAAACACTTGCGATAGCGTCATCAATAACTTTGATAGCTGCAGTTGCACTCGTGTGCGAGGAAACGTCAAGTGCAGCTTCTTTTACAGTTTCGCTTGTACCATCAGTTACCGTGTTTTCTGCTTTAAAACCAGCGGTTCCAGCAGCTGCGGTGATGCCGAGAGCTTCGGAACGCATATCATTGATATCGATTGTAAAGCTTTGGCCTTTATTAGCACCTACTTGGAAAGTGGCTTTGAATTGCTCTTGAACGCCACCATCGGCAGTTTTTATATTGTTACCAGCCACCCCCCCTGTGGCAGCAGTAACAACTATGTTATTACTTGAATTTGATAAGGTTACCCCATCAACATCCGCTTGTTGAACTACAGCATCAACAACAGATTGTTGCCAGTTAGCAGTTGCCTCGATAGCACCACTTATATCAATACCTTGCGCATTGCCTGTGTATGCTCCATCGTTTGCATTGTAGAATTCGAGAACTGTTCCATTAACAGTGATACCCTTCCCAACTAATGCCGTTGCATCAGCGGCGGAACCAATAGTAGGCATTGTTAAAGTCGTAGTGGCTTTAGCAGCAGCTATATCGGCACCCGCTGCAGTTCCTCCTGGAACGTTAGTGGCTGTCATAGTTGTTGGAGTTGCAGCAGAAATATTACCAGCTGCACCATCAAAACGACCATCCTTTGTAGCCTTAATAATGATATCATTACCACTTGCCGTTACTGTATAGTTTCCTTTTAATGTATCATTCTTGTCAATAATTGCCTGCATAGCTGAAGCGACGTCTGTTGCAGTTTCAGCAGCATCTTGCGATGCATCCACGTTAATGGTCGCAGCATTTGCTGTTACACCATAAGCTGTATGGTCAGCATTTCCACCTGCACCAGTTGCACCAAAAGTAACCCCTACGACTTGACCGTTAATCGTATACGAAATTGCGTGAGTTGCAGCGGCAATGGACATAGTATCTTGACGCTTTGCTTGAGTTTTGTATGCCTCGGCACCGCCTGTTAGGCTTCCAGTTCCAGCGGTTATCCCTGTTGCATCTAGGGTTGTTTTGCCGTCACCCTTCAGCAAGCTTTGGGTATTGAACTCAGTAGTGTTACCGATACGGTTGATTTCAGAAGAAAGTTGGTTGATTTCCTTTTGGATCTCGTCGCGGTCACTACTAACGTTAGTATCACTGGCTGATTGTGTAGCTAGTTCTTTCATTCTTTGAAGAATTGCATGAGTTTCGCTCAAGGAACCCTCAGCCGTTTGAATCATTGAGATACCATCTTGGGAGTTTCGGGTAGCTTGATCCAAGCCACGGATCTGACCGCGCATCTTTTCACTGATTGCAAGACCAGCAGCATCGTCTCCAGCTTTGTTGATTCTAAGACCTGAAGACAGTTTCTCCAGAGACTTGGAACTGTTAACGTTGTTAGTGCTCAACTGACGATAGGTGTTGAGGGAAGCCATGTTGTGATTAATAATCATTATATATTCCTCCTTGATTTTCATGCCAGGCATCCTTGCCCGTGCATCTTGCATGTAGTAGAGCGCTTCTTCCTCCGGCCGGTTGGATGAAGGTTTCTACTTACTTGCTTATATAATATATCGCTAGTTTACTGTTCTCACCTTAGTCCTAATAACGGCCAATTTTACGTTTATAGTATCTATTTAGTTAATTTTCCTCCTAATTACGCTTGTTTTCATCTAATGTTTCTAAGTCTAATTAATTGCATAGATTTAGGAAGAACCCGTATGGAAACAATGTTCCAAACGAGTTCTTTACGATCTCTATCTTCTGGGATTAATTTATTTTTTTGCTATTGACTACTAAATTCAAACTTTCTTATCTAGTAACACTCCCACATAGTCACTAATAGCAGCTAGGGTGTCCAACAATTCATGGGGTGGAAATTCCTTAATAACTCGCTGGTCTTTTGAATCCACTACCTGGACTATCACTCTGTTAGTCTTCTCATGTATTTCAAATTTAAGATCAGTATTAATGGTTTCCATGAACTTGTTTAAGCCATCCGTAACTTGACCAATTTCATCATTGGTGAGCTCTTTGATATCTTTATTTGGTTGCAATTGATCCTTACCTATTTCTGGTTTAACAACATCATTAGGTTTGCTACCAGCCTCTTCCGCTGGAGAAGCTACAGTAGATGTAGATGAAATACTATTAACATAGACAGGGACTTGTCCAGCATTAATCTCCATTTTGTTACACCTCATCAATAGAATCATTATCTATATTAAGTATCGGATAAATATTTTAAACCTTTAATAGAATTTCCTTTACCTGTGTTAAATCGTTGTAGATCCCTATCAGGATTCTACATCTAGTCATGGAGAATAGCACTGCTCAGGGACCGGTGCCTGACCTGGGACCTGTGCCTGACACCAACTTATCCACTTATTGTTTAGCTTGTGAAAACTAGGGTTCACGCTGAAATCAAGCCATAATTACAGACGTTGATTTCTGTAATCAATCATTAATTTAGTATAATATGAGAATAAGGATCATGGAACCTCTCCTTTCTCCAATGGATACGACATTTTTAATTGATTTTATCAATCGACACTACACCAAGGAATCCCTGGAAACCAGTTGAAGGCGTTCTGCCATGACTTGCATCTAGGCGTTTATAATGTGCTTGAGACTTACCTCGACGCGAATACCATTATATGTTAAAATTGCCTACGGAGGTGGCTTCCAGATGGGGCAAGAATTCAAAGAGAGTTCTTTTTCAAAGCAGTATGGTATGATCAAATATTCATATGCCGACTATCTGAATTGGCCAGAGGATAAATCTGTTGAGCTAATTGAAGGAGTGGCCTATGCCATGACACCGGCACCAGCTAGGATCCATCAGAAAATTGTCGTCGAACTCCTCCGTCAGATTTCTAATTATCTAGTGAGCCGGTCTTGCGAGGTTTATACGGCTCCCTTTGACGTAAGACTCGCGGATGCAGATGCATCGGATGAGGAAATAGAGAGTGTTGTTCAACCCGATATAGCTGTTATTTGTGATAAAGAAAAATTAGATATTAAGGGGTGTAAAGGAAGCCCTGATTTAATTATCGAAGTAGTATCCCCTGCGAGCGTCTCATTGGATTACATAAAAAAGTTAAACTTGTATGAGAAACATTCTGTTAAGGAGTACTGGATTATTCATCCCATCGATAAGCTTATTATGGTCTATACCCTTGAGGAAAAAGGAAAGTATTCTAGACCATCTGTATATCCACTCGGTGAGAAGATAAAAATGGGGATTTTCGAGGATTTAGCCATCTCCCTTGGTCATTTGGTTAAAGAACTGTAATATAATGCCATCGATTGCCGAAAAACAGGCCTTGGAGAGTGATCTTTCTCCAAGGCCTGTATATATCCAGGGAATAAGATAAGTTCATGAGACTCTCAATTTTAGGCTTCTTAGCAATCTCAAACTAAAAATTTACTACTCGAATTCTTTAATCTTTGCGCCATTTCATCAAGCCCGCTAATCGAACCAGCGACCTCTTGAACCGATGCCGACTGTTCTTGAGTTGCTGCAGCAATATTTTGGGCACTATTAGCTACTTGTACTGAATTCTCTTCAGCTTCTGTTATAGACTTAACGACCTCTTCACTTTCAACGGCTAATTGCTTTGTTTCAGTGGTGATATTTTTTGCTTTATCCGTTACTGACGAGGCCGCTTGTTGAATTTCGATAAAGGATTGTCCAGCGCTTTTAACAAGCTGCGCTCCTTCGGCAATGGCATTTGCTTCGGCTGAGATCGATTTTGTGACCTTTTCAGTTCCATTCTGAATCTCAAAAACGATTGTCTTAATTTCATTGGTGGCTTCTGTAGCACCTTCTGCTAGTTTTCGTACTTCTTCTGCCACGACTGAAAATCCTCGACCGTTCTCACCTGCTCTTGCGGCTTCTATTGCGGCATT
>NZ_JABZFS010000085.1:0-1603 GCF_014237355.1 Desulfosporosinus sp. | reverse complement strand
GCAATAGTTGAGAGTCCCTGCTGCGGACCCTGTATGGGCGGCAGTTTCGGGCTGCTGGGTGACGGTGAGGTGGGGCTTGCCACGTCTAACCGCAATTTCCAGGGGAGGCAGGGCAGTGCTAAGGCTTTTGTGTATCTTTCCTCTCCGGCCACTGCGGCAGCATCTGCACTTACGGGCGAGATAACTGATCCGAGAAAGGGTTAAACGGGTGTTGGTGGTTTGATTGTGGGATGCTTTCTGGAGTTGTTCAGGAAGCTTTATTTTTAGGTTGGTTTCATGGCGTAGTTAGGGGGGAAATTATGAAGATTTGTATTGACGGACGAGATGGAAAAACGGGTGGCAGGTATTATGTACGGGCTACGGTAGTTAAGTTGGGGGTATAGTAACTGCGGGAAGTTGTTATGATATATGCAGTGGTTGGGATTGGTTGTGTGGTCAGAAGGGTTTTGTGGAGTACGGCAAAAGCTTAATTCGGGAGAAAAGTAAAGAAGGATGTATGATGATTGAAATTCGTCCAATAGGCAGTATGTGCAAAGCAAGTTCAGATATACACTCTATGCGAAATAGTGCCTTGATTCTTCATGAGGGTTAGTAACATGTATCCACAGAACTTTTTTTCTCTATTTCCTCCGTTTCCACGTAACAACAAGGTCTTTGTTGCAATGAGTTTCAGTGAGGAATTTGATTCGAGATGGGAGAATTTAATAGCTCCAACCATTCGCAAGGTACAGATGAACGGAGTTTCATTAAATCCATACCGTGTGGATGTGAGCAGGATAAACGATTCGATTCTCACAGATATATTAGAGGGGATTCGGAGTTCACTTCTTATTCTCGCCGATATCACAGCAATCGGGAATATCAGCGGCAAACCAGTACGTAACGGAAATGTAATGTACGAGATAGGGATAGCACAAGCAATTCGTCTCCCGGAAGAAGTGATTTTATTTAGGTCAGATAAAGATGAAATCCTATTTGATTTAGCAAACATAAGAGTCAATTTTTACGACCCAGACAGAGACCCAATAAACGCATCGACTATTTTGGGTAAATCATTAATTGAAGCTCTATCAGAAATAGATCAGAAGAAGTCTTTAGCTGTTAAACATGCTGCTGAGAGTTTGGATTTCAATAGCTGGCAGCTTTTAGTTCAGGCTGGTGCTTCACCGACGAAAACAGTAGTTCAACCTGTTATTCGCACTATGGGAGATGTGATGAGCAAAACCCGCGTATTAATGGCGATATATCGTCTACTGGAATTAGGTCTGCTCACTACTCAATTCATAGATATAACAAAAACTGTTCTAGAATCATTTGATCCTCATGCTCCAGCAGAAGATATTTTGAAATATAGAATTACACCTTTTGGTGAAGCAGTAATTGAACAGATTGCCGAAAAAATGGGTTTAACTAAAGTAAAAGATATAAATGAATTGAAGGATTTTATGTCTAATCACATGCTTGAATAGTTATCAAGGCGCTACTTCACCTAACTACACATTTGTAGTTCCGTTCAACCTCCATCCCAATGCATGCCCCGCTTTTTAATTTGTGCCATTTGGCCAGTACTCCTATTTATCTAATTATGCGGGGTGGTACTTTG
>NZ_JABZFS010000053.1:0-1630 GCF_014237355.1 Desulfosporosinus sp. | reverse complement strand
GTCAGTAAATGTACCACGGTGCCTGCTTTGTTCCCCTTTCATGTAGAGCATCATAGCCTTGAGCAAAGAAATTCTCGTCCCCTGGTGTGTTATGCTAAGATTAAGCAGACCATCACTCATATCTCCATCAGGAGCCATAAAGAAGGCTCCTCCCATCCGTTTCCCATTCATGATAGAAATAAGAGCCGGAGTAAGTATCTGCTTTTTATCTTTGTAAGATATTTCGACTGTTGGAGCTTTAGGGAGCATAATCAAGGTTTTAAGCGCTGCAATGATATATGATGCCGCTCCATGAAAATGCTTCATTTTTGCCGCCTCCAGCCCGACAATTGTATCAAAGCCGATACCAACACCGTTTCCGAAGTACCGACCCTCAGGAAAGTCACCTCCGGTAATAAGCCCAACATCCATCGGATAAAAAGTCCCATCAAGAAGAAGGCGCATGCTCTCTGTAAGATCGTGTGGAACTCCTGCTCCAAAGGCAAAGTCATTCCCACGACCAATGGGCAAGACACCAAACTGTAAAGGATTTTGATGGATTGATGATGATTCAGATTTACGGGAATTAAACATAAGTCCGTTTATTACCTCGTTAGAAGTACCGTCCCCGCCAGCGGCTACGATTACGTTATCAGGAATTTGAGCACTCGATTCTGCTATGGAAGTAGCATGACCGATTCCTTCTGTAAGAACAATTTTGAAATCTGCTGCATTTTTTGAAAAGAACTCTTTTATTAAAGGGATTTTTTTCTTTGCATTTCCCTGATCGGCAGTTGGGTTGAGGATGATTGTAAAATATCTGTTCATATCTACTCCTAATCGAGAGTTGCCCTAATATTACCAAGGTGAACGTTGTACCAGCTCGATAAACCGGTAACTTTCCCCAGCTTTTATTTATAGGGTTTTTTATAACTAAAGTTCATTATATCTTTTTAGGTTATTATATTCAAATATTAAGTTTCCTAAATTATAGATTAGACCTTTAACAGAGTCAAATGAATTAGTCTTTTTCGAATTTTTTACATTTTTATATTAATACGACAAAGGTTTTAAAAAATCCTTCTTTTTAAAAGAAAATGTTTTTGTCACGGTAGGACAGCCAGTTACCCGACTGCCCCCGCACAGATCCCAGCGTGCGGAACTACCGCACTGGGCTCTTCAGAAATACTCGCTTCCGTAAAAGACAAATTAGTATTGCCTTCTTTGCTATTCCCTGCAGGGAGGTTTGCA
This sequence comes from Desulfosporosinus sp., assembly GCF_014237355.1. Classification (NCBI taxonomy): domain Bacteria; kingdom Bacillati; phylum Bacillota; class Clostridia; order Eubacteriales; family Desulfitobacteriaceae; genus Desulfosporosinus; species Desulfosporosinus sp. Next base: position 400 of record NZ_JABZFS010000053.1, on the reverse strand, counting down.
TTTGTTACTCCAGTCCTACTTGCCCGGCAAATGTTTCCTTTGCAGGCTACGTATTCTGTCAGCCCCTTCCTCTATTTTCTATGAGTACTATGAGCTGATCCGACTCCCTATAAGCCATCAGTCACCCTCTCTTTCTATCGGGTAGACTTACCTTAGGTAAGGAGCTTATAGGGTCTCCCAAGTTCTCTTATATCTCTCTACAGACATGCCATGTGCCAAGACCCCGACAGACCCTCTTTAGAATCTCGCCATATGCGATTCTCTTGTGTAGGCTTCCGTAACTCGAACAACGTCGCCATCTGCATTAATCTCTTTTTACGAGGCTGTATAATTCACATTCAGGAAGTACGGTCTTCCTTATGGCCTATCTGTTTCCCTGTGTACGCTTCATCTAATGGTT
>NZ_JABZFS010000009.1:0-59461 GCF_014237355.1 Desulfosporosinus sp. | reverse complement strand
TAAGAATGTTTAGCGGGTTTACTATATTTTAGTTCCATACATGTCTAAATTCGTTATTTTCCTTGAACGATATCTGAAATTGCTTGAAAAGAATCTTAGGATGCATCTTTAAACTACTCTCTAATAAGGATTTTTTGAATTTCTGCAATATATAAAGTATGATAGTCAACCTCTGGATACCATTTTTCGATCAGTTCAGGAGCAACGAAACACTCGGGTTTATAGTCTTGAGCATATAGTTTCTTGCATAAAATGGCGACATTTGCTTCTTCAAAATACGGAATATCCTCGGTATGGAGAACAGTTAACTTGGAATTTGTGATTTTATCCTCATCCCTACCAGATTTGGTTCCAAGGTAAGTTAATGTTGTCTTAAAGCTGTTATCTAGAAAGGATAGCGAAAATGTGTCAGAGCTATCTATAAACTCCTTAGTGTAACGTTGTGGGCGAAGTACAATATAGGCAACATTTTTCCCCCACATTACGCCAAAGCCACCCCAAGAGGCTGTCATTGTATTCACTTTTTTATCCTTTTGAGCAGTAATAAGCATCCAATCCTTACCTATTAATTTAAATGGACTCTGTTCAAAAAGCTCAGGCTTAATTTCGGTGAAATTCGGCATCAAATTGTCCCCCTTAAATAGTTTGCAATTGAAAAATTCGCTATGTAGTTACTTCTGAACTTGAAAAATAATAAGAACGATACTAAAGACAATAGTCTCTTATATCATACCAAATTATTCGGCTAGTATTACAGTATATCAGCTCCTTTTTTGAGACTTAAGAAGGACACTTATATGAGAAGGCCGGAAGATGGATTTCGCTTCCTGGCTTCTCTTTGAGAGGTATTTTACTAATTAAGGTACAAATCTTTAATTTAGGAGCGTGCTTGAATAGGGGCAGCTAGTAAAACCCCTTCATTATCTTGATAGATTTTGCTGAACTGAGATATTGGAAGTGGATTTTTTCCCAGACCTACTTCGATTGTGTAACCGGGGCGACAGTACTTGTCGATAAACCAATCTTTGTAACCAGCGAAGGAGGCAATCCCAGTCGTTTCCGACAAAGAATACCCGCTTAACTGGGAGAAAACGTCGCCAATGCGTCGAGCTTGAGATGGAGTCTTATCCTGATAGGTCCAGTAGATTTCTTCACCTTGACTATGGAAAGCAAGTACTAATTTAAAGTCATGGTGTCTAGTGAAGTCTGCCACAGCCTTTGACTCGGGTTCAGACTCCGGATATTCGCCGGAATACCTGGTAGGCCCTGGACCATTCACGCCATAAGCCGGCTCAGCTTGTTTAGAAAGTTGCCACGAGGCATCGTAGTTGTGGTTTAAATCGACTCCCCTTATGTTGGCCTGCCAAACTTCTCCGAAGTTCATTCGGCCATCATTCCAAGCAATCAGTTCGTCATAAAAGGGATTAGTCTGTTGCAATCCATGGAGAACTAAATCCACTCCATCAGGATTAACCATAGGCATAATATATATCGTAGTATTCAGCCAGATATCATTTAGATTATACCCGCGCAATGGGCGTTCAGTAGCGTAAGCCTTAGCAAAATTCTCGACAAATTTCATAACTAAGGGCGATGTTATCCATTCTAAGCCATGATGAACACTGTTATAGAAGACTTTCACAGGCCCGTTCCCTAATTTGAGGGTGTATAAGTTTTTCCCAAGCACACTTTTACCAGCCACCCCAACTTCGATAAAAGGATATCGACTCTTTAAGCCCTCAATATCTCTCTCCATGATTTCATATGTATAGTTAATATTAGTATCTACAACATCGAAAGCATAGGGGACTTTGATCACCTGTCCAACTTGAAGAGCCAAGGGATTAGTTCCAAAGTTTGCGGTAAGTAACAATTCGATATTAATTGAATACTTTTGGGCAATTTTAAAGATGGTATCCCCTGATTTGACGGTATAGTTCTCATACCCTAGGAGAAATCGCTCTAACACTTTGTGAGTATTGGACTCAATAATACCATCGGCGACTAGCCCATTGTGTCTTTGAAGCTGTACGATCGCTTTTTCTGTCTGAAGGCCAAAAATGCCATCAATAAGTCCAGGGCTATAGCCGATCTTTTTCAAGAGGCTCTGGATTTCCATAACATCGTTGCCTCTGGAACCACGTTTCAGCGTCCGCATTATCACACCCCCTTGCACTAGCATATGCAAGGGGCGTGAGTTAGAACGACAGTAAATAATTGTAGATTTAGAGTAATTTTGTATTAATATGTACTATTGTTAAGGTTAATGATAAAATAATGAACATACTAAACAAATTTAGATTTCCTAGGTATGAAATTATAGACCAAAGCTATCCCCTTTTTAAGGACCTTTGTTCTATTGGTGGACGGTAGTGGGCTTGTTAAAATTATAGATCAAAGTTGATATGGGTGCTTGTAGCTTTTGCTTTAATACTATATTTCTAATAGACGGAGGAAACTAAGTGAAAAGATTTGAGGCTTACCAGATGATTGCTGGCGAGGTTCAGCAGTTTTACGATGAAGACGTTGCCGTTACCTTATTCGATAGGGAGAAGATTGTTGCTTATTACCCCGGAAAGACCATTGATACCAAAGCCAAGATTGGGAACCCGCCTACGCCAGGTTCTAATGTGTTAGAAGCCCTTACGAGTGGAAAACGAGTTGTAAGACGTGTATCCAAGGATCTTTTTGGTGTGCCTTTTGTCGGTATTGCCCTACCTATCTTCGAAGAGTCAAAGATTGCTGGGTGTCTTGCCATTGCCTGTTCACTTGAACATTACGATAATCTTCTAGCAACCGGTCAGGAAATCCTTGAATCTGTAGTTACGATTTCTTCCTCAGCTCACAGTTTGTCAGCATCGACTGAAGAGCTGGCAGCAACTCTTCGAAATATGGATACTGAGACTGAACAGGTAAGCACCGAGATGCGAAGAACCAATGAATTAACTCAGCAAATTAAAAAAATTTCTAAACAGAGTAACATATTAGGGATTAATGCAGCCATTGAAGCATCCCGGGCAGGTGAGCATGGCAGGGGGTTTGCTATTGTTTCGGAGGAAGTCAGGAAGCTTGCCATTGATACAGATACCTCTACTCAAGCGATCGAAACTAATGTGCAGGAGGTTCAGTCGTCAGTGGGGCTACTGATCGAGGCTATCAAGCAACTGACAGAGGCAACTGAAAATCATGCTAATGATATAACGGAAATTGCCAATAGTTTGGTGAGAATAGAAAGTATGGCCAAGCAACTGGTAATAATGGGGCAACACTAAAAAAACCCGCAGGTTTGCGGGCTTTTTTTCCATGCCGCTTCGCAGCACCATCAGATGATGAAAAGTATTTTTTCAGAATAGTAGAAAGTATAACTTTAGGGTTTTCTTATAATAGTTTTATACTACGAATAGCCCCAATTGTTTTATAAGATATGGTATCGCTTTTTCGAAGCAGACGCCATATCTTTTTTCAAGTCCAGCCTCATGGGTCAGGCTTATACATCTATGTGTATAGTCGACAGCTATTTGTACGGCTTTTTCAAGAGGAAAATCGTTTAACAACGCAGATAATAAGGCACTCCCAAAAACGTCACCTGTACCATGAAAATAGCCCTCGATCTTATCATTGAAGGCGTAGCTAACCTTCCCGGTGTTGCTATCAAAGGCTGCGGCTCCCAATTTGTCTTTCTCAAAGGAAACCCCCGAAAGAACCACCTTTTTTGCACCTAGGGAAGAAAGTTTCTTTAAGGTGGACTCAATATACTCCTGTGAATAATTTTCCCCAACGTACTCTTCTTCTAAGAGGAAAGCAGCTTCCGTTAAATTAGGGACGATAATATCTGCCTTGGCACACAATTTGGTCATTCCCTTAGCCATTTCAGGCGAATAAATTGAATATAAAACTCCATTGTCCGCCATTACAGGGTCAACCATTACCAGTGTGTCATTCCTTCTAAAAGTATCAAAGAGATCTGCGACTAAATCAATCTGCTCAAAGGATCCTAAAAAACCACTGTATAAAGCGTTGAAGTTTAGATTCAGAGATTGCCAGTGATCTGAAATTGGCTTAATATCCTCAGTTAAATCTCTATATGTAAAACCCTCAAAGCCACCAGTATGAGTAGATAGAATCGCAGTTGGTAAAACACTTGTGTCAAACCCTGCAGCGGAAAGGATTGGCAGTGCAACGGTAAGTGAACATCTCCCTACACAAGAAATATCGTGAATTGCAGCTACCCTCTTTTGTTTATTCATTGTACTAGTTCCTCCTTGACAATTAATGTATTGATTATAGAATATATCTGTTACCTACATAAGTATCAGTTTTTAATAGTTGTATAGTATCAGTTTGGAGGATTTCCATGATTACTTTGCCCTTATGCACTAGTAAAGCACCCTTATATAAACAAATTTATGAATGGGTTAGAGCCGAAATCCAATCTAAAAACTATAAGCCTCATGATAAGATACCATCAAAGCGAAAGCTAGCGGAACACCTTGGCGTGAGTATTAATACCATCGATACAGCGTATAGTCAGTTGATCGATGAAGGGTACATTGTGGCCATTCCAAAGAAGGGATATTTTGTCTGTGATATTGACATATATCATAGAATAAACATTACTCAGCACGAAAATACTCAACTCATAGAAAGGAAGGAATATCTTAAAATTGATTTCTCGCCCAGTGACATCGATCATAGTGCGTTCCCGTATAAGACATGGAGGAACCTGTTTAAAAGTTGTTTTAATGAATTCGATTATAGCATTTTAAAGAAAACGGTGGCTCAAGGGGATTTGAATTTAAGGCGAGAATTAGTTGCTTTCTTGCATAGTTCAAGAGGGGTTAACTGTGATGAACGTCAGATAATCATTGGAGCAGGAACGGAAAGTTCATTACGAACTATAAGCATTGTTCTAAATAAGGCAACATGTATAGCTTTGGAAAACCCTGTATATAGAAAAGCCTATAGAACCTTCGACCATATGGGGCATTCGATTATACCAATACCCATCGATGACAAAGGGATAGAAATTGAACCTCTAAAGGGTCTTTCTAATGTAGCAGTCTATGTAACCCCTTCGCACCAATTCCCTCTAGGAATCAGCATGCCCATCGGCAGAAGAATTGAACTCCTCAATTTTGCAAACCAAATGCCTGAACGATATATCATTGAAGATGACTATGACAGCGAATTTAGATATATCAGAAAACCACTGCCATCCTTGCAAAGTATCGACCAAAACGGGAGAGTTATTTATATCGGCACCTTCTCAACCTCAATTGCTCCCTCTATCAGGATAAGTTATATGGTGTTGCCCGTAACATTACTAAAAAACTACCATAGAATAAATAGTGAATTCGGTTCCGAGGTATCCATTCTTGAACAGAGGTTAGTTGCGAAGTTTATTGCAGAGGGCAATTATGAAAAACATCTAAATAAGATGCGTAAACTATATAAAGAAAAGCGAGCGCATCTAATCAGAGAACTATCGATCTTTGGAGAAAACATTAGGATTGTAGGTGAGAGTGCAGGTAATCACTTGCTGATTAAATTGCGCACTACAAAGAGCGGAACCTACTTATGTAAAGCTGCAGCTGAAAATGGCGTGAAGGTCTATCCGATTTCGGATTATTTTATTGGTGCAATCCTCAAAAAATATGACAGTACATTTTTATTGGGATATGGGGCATTAAGTAAGGATGAACTTTCCGAGGGCGTAAACTTGTTATATCGTGCATGGAAGGATATTTGTGGAGGGTCTTCACGAGATACGTGAAGACCTATTTATTTAATACGTCAGCCCCCATGATAGCTTAGTCAAAGTTATTAAAAATAGTAATCATAGCCTATTGCTATCTATGTGATTTGTTATATTTATAACTGTTTAGTATAAATAAACGCCTGGTATGCTTAGAATACTAGACAATTAAGGAAAAACACGCAAATTATACATAAACAAAATAAATGGTTCCATATATGTCGGCTATAGACAGAAAAGGGGCGTTGTGCTAACATTCACTTAAAGGATATTGTCATCAGTCTCCTGTTGACAAAACAAAAGAAATAACTAAGGAAATAACTAAGGAGATAGAGGAGGACGAAAACATGTGGAAATTAGTAGCGACACGTAAGGTGGGAAGGCAACGTAGATATTGCTCTCAGATTCAATATTGTTTACTTGTCCTCCTAGTACCAATGGTGATCTTCTTGCTAGGGGCTGGTGCTTTAACAACTCAAGCCCATACTAATTCACCACAATTTCTGGCCCAGCATACATCAAGCATACCTCAGCAGAAGAGTTATGTGATGGGAGAGGAGTTCAAGCTCGGAACCCTCCAATACAAGATTAACAGCATAAGGACTTCGGATGGCAATGGTCATTTATTTAAATCACCAAGATCAGGCAATACGTTTCTGCTCGTAGATCTGACGATAGAAAACCAAGGAAATGTCGATATTGAGGTTAGAAGTAAGATAGGGTTTAAGCTTAAAGATCTGGAAGGGAAAAAGCAAAAAGTTAGTCTGGGAGCAAATCTAGCCGTTAAAGAAGCTATAAATGGGACAATTAAGGCTGGAGGTAAGATGACTGGGGAATTAGGCTATGAAGTGTCAAAGAGTGCACGGAGCTTTGAGTTAACGGTTATACCGGATCCCTTAAGTTCTAAAACAAACATTGCGACCGTAAGCATTTCCATGCCATGACCAATATGAATTTTGAGAAATGTCTTTAAAGAAACTCCTCCTAATTTCCATAACAGTAGGGAGGAGTTTTTTCTTTTCAAGGTGTATTACTTGGCTCTATTTAGCTATACGTCTCGTCAGAGTTCGCTTGTACTACGAATTTGAACAAAAAATGGGGGAATACTAAGGAGGTGAAGTGCGAAAGGGAAAGATGTGACTAGTATTGCATATAACGGACTACGAGATTGCTTTAAGACTATTAATAGCATGCGTTTTTGGAGGAATCGTAGGCTTTCAACGAGAACGGCATGATAGTCCAGCGGGATTACGGACTTATATTCTTGTATCCCTAGGGGCCTCATTAATCATGATGATATCGATGTATGGATTTACCGATTTTCCCAATGGAGATCCTTCTCGACTTGCATCTCAAGTAGTCTCAGGAATTGGTTTCTTAGGAGCAGGAACCATTTTAAGGGATGGAGTATCTGTCAAAGGATTAACAACTGCAGCTTCGCTATGGGTTGTTGCAGCAATTGGATTAGCTGTGGGAGCAGGATTGTATTATTCATCCTTTCTGGTTACAGTTTTAGTTTTTATAACCTTAGAACGTTCAATTGAGATCTACTTTTTTAGTTCCCGGCTTATCTTAAAAATTACTCTCATAAACAAATGTGCCATTGAGAGTATTAATTGTACTTTAAAATCACATAGAATAATGGTTCGTAATATTACTATCAAATTGTTAGAAGAAGATAAGAATAAAATGACCTTGGAGTATAATTTAAGAACACCTTTTTATGAAATATATACCGAAAAAATTATTAAAGAAATTAGAGAGCTTGATGGGATTCATTCAGTTGAAAAAGTCAACAATTAGCAAGAAGTACATGGAATTTACATGTACTTCTTGCTATTAACTAAAGAGATTAATTTGCAGTGGTTATTCAGATAAATAGCCTATCGTTTTGAGTGTGTTATTCTGACAGGGGGTTAACGATACCTAGAGTTTATTACCGGACCTGTTTCAAAAGTTTGGCCATGTTGTTACCAAGGGTTTGGAAGGTCTGGATCCCTTCTGCATCGTTTTGGACATCACCAGGATCACGGGATAAGGTCAGATTCCAATAATTTGAACTGCAAATAATCATTTCGGCTATGCCAAAGAAGAAGTTGATGGCGGAGTAAGTAAAGGTTGAACCAGCCCTACGGGCGGCAACAACCGATGCTCCTACTTTTCCCTTTAGGAATGAGCCGCCATTGGATTTTGCTACATAACCGCAACGGTCGATAAGGGCCTTAACTTCAGTACTCACATTACTGAAGTAGGTGGGTGAACCGATAATGATACCATCAGCCTCTTCCATCTTCTGAATAAACGAATTCATCTCATCGTCCTTACGCGCACACCGATTATCTTTTGTTTCCCGACATTTGCCACATGCTAAGCAACCAAAGACTTTACGCCCGCCTAATTGGATGATTTCGGTCTCGATTCCTTCCTTTGAGAGCTCAGCCAAGACAATTTTGAGGCCTTGGGCGGTATTGCCATTGACCCGCGGACTTCCATTGAATGCAACAACTTTCATTTACAGAACACTCCTCGTATACGTTTTAAACAAGATATTGTCAGGTATAATATTAAACAATATAATAAATATAGGCAAGTACGTACTTTTTCGTTCTATAGTACCTATTTGTATACTGGGGATGAAAGTGGTTAGAGAACCCCGAAGGAGTTGAACTGAAATTATTAAGTTTAAAAATAACGAGTATCAATGTTCGATGGAATTAACCTTGGCCCTTATCGGTGGAAAATGGAAAGCACTTATTCTCTGGCATTTAGGAAATAACACCTTGAGATACAGTGAACTTAGGAAACAACTTCCCAATATCACACCGAAAATGTTGACACAACAGCTTAGAGAGCTTGAAGATAGTGATTTGGTCAAGAGATTCATCTATACACAAATCCCTCCCAAAGTTGAGTATTCTCTGACTCAAGCTGGTAAGAGTCTCATGCCTATTTTAGATACCCTATGTAAATGGGGGCAGAACTACGCTGCCGAATATGAACAACTCGAGCAAAACTAAGTCTAATAGTGAATTACAAAAGGGTTAATGTGTAATAAGAAACCTTTGATTGGGTATTCTAAGAATGTTTCCGGCAAAAAATGAATGAGGAGGACTGGCATATGAGAAGATTGGCTGCAAGCATTTTGGCTTTGGCGATGTTGGTTGTAGGTGCCGTGCCTGCCTTCGGGGCTGTTGATCAAGACAAATTGAAGGAGATTAAAGCTCTCCATCAGCAAATGTATACTATCAAAGCTCAAATTATTGATAAGGAAGTAGAGGCCGGAATTCTTGATCAAACAAAAGCTGAAAAAATCAAGAACGCCATGCAAGAACGTCAGCAAAGGATTGAACAAGACATGGATAAAGGCGAATTTCGTGGTTTTGGGCATAAAAAAGGCTGCGGTCATAAACCCTCTAAAGATTCCACCTCTGCTCCAAAAACAGAGTAAACTCATTCAAAACTAGCTATGTCGGATAACATGGTAAGGAGCGAATCCCTAAAGAAATTAGGAATTCGCTCCTTTTAATGTGTTTTTAGATAATGTCTGATTGTTACCAGAGATACTTTTGTTTTGGATTATCTAGAATTTCCTCAAGCCCAATAATAAGGTAATAAATAACAGCGAAGACGCTGAATAGAACAGGTAAACCTAAATAAGAAATAGGAATCTCTCCATATCGAGAACCATGAATCCAGAGAGACAATAAATCATAGGACATCCTTTTATCCCACCGCCTCTCCTAGAAGCACTCTTCAATTATTTTGTCTTCGAATGGGCGATCAGGGTACTTTTTGAAACCCAAGACCTGCCAGAGAAGAACGTCAAAAATCAAAGAGATAATTATAACTGCAATTGTTGGAATTGGAAATAATAAGCCATGAAATTTTTGGTTGCGAAGATTCCTTTGTTGCTTCTCTTGAAATTCCACATTTTTAGGCTCGGGCTTTGATTCACAGGACGTGGATGGCATCATATATTCCCAATACCCCCCCTCACGGATAGACTTTTGGATATGAACTTGGGCACTTCCTAAATTGATTAAGGTCAATTTTTCTAACAAAAAAGGATAACACAATTGAAAGAGTCAGCCAAATGACCCAGTATAGGATTCTTAACCACCAGAGGGGTTGAAGGTTAATAGGTAGAAATTTAAGATTTGTATTCTTTGTGTTTGGTATCAAAGTTTCAACCCCCTTTATAATCAAGGTATACTCCAAGCCTCATAAGGCACTGGAAAATGAACGGGATCAGTTTGTTTAAAATTTTCCCAACCGGTAAGAAGGTAAACGGTGATTGAAAGGGCAACAATACCGCCTAGGACAGGCCAAAAGAGCCAGTATAGGATAATCTTTTGCCACATTCTTAATGGCTCCTTCCCCTACAGACTTAATGCATTATTCCTCGCAGGTTTTAGTGAGACAGGAACCGCCTTGCTCCTGAAGGAGTTTATTAGTCTTTTCTAGTTCTTGTAGAATCGCTTGACGACCATCTGATCTTGCTTTTTCAATAGAATAGATTAGAAAGCCTCCCCAACCCAGAGTTAAAGCCGTCATGGTAAATGCGGGAGGGATTTTAAACTGAGCAAACCGAATTTGCGAATTAAAATCACCATTTGGTTCTAAGGCTTGCTGCACATAAACCCCGATTGTTTGAGTATCTGTAAACTGAATTCCTAATCTTGTTTTGGGATACCAAATTGGAAACCATACTTGTATAGCATCAGGAAGGCCCTGGACTGGATCGATTTGATTCCTAATCTTAGTGTAGGTTTTCTGGGCAAGCATTGAGGATAGAGAACGAAGAGTACTGTGATGTTCCTCAAATGATTCCGGATAAATTTGATTTAGGAGGTTTGATAACTGATTATATAAGGAAACTTTCATAGTACCCCCCCTAATTTACAGTCTTTATCCATAATATTCCTATTTGTGATAAAGTTGCTTATCCCAAAAATATAGTAGTTACCCAACGAAATAACTGTTATAGTTTTTGGATTATTCGGGGTTGTACGGGGTTAATGTCCGGGGCTTTAACCTCTGAAGTCTGGGATAGTTTATAAAGGTAGTAAGTTTCTTCTCGAATCATGTGATCAAGATTTAACACTGAGATCGTACCTAGAACGTGGTGGGTTATAAGCATAGACTGGAGCTCCTTTTGAAAGCCCAAAAACGAATGAACCTGATTTCCCACTCCCAGATTGAAGCGATTGAGTGCAGGGAACGAAGGGGGCTTTGATCGCAAAAATCCCACTAGCTCAAGGGCTTTTAGATAAGCGTTCTTAATGTTTGTAATATGATCCTGAACACGTTTTTGTAGGCCTGCTTCTACCGGGTCTAGGGCTGCCGTAAGCTGTTGTGCATGATTAACAATGTCCGGTAGCCAGAATAAGTGATGATTTAAAGCAGAATAGTTTAGAATCTTCCTTATCTGTAAATGCTCTGATAGAATCCGTTCATATTCTTCGGCTTCACTAATCATGTGATTTAATGTACTAGGACTTAAACTTGAGTTCAAGGCCTCTTCGATATGTCTATGAAGTAAGCCGAGCTTAAACTTCCTAACTTTTTTGATGGAAGTCAATGCGTATTGACTTAAACTATAAAGTTCATTTGGAGTTGAATCCAGTCTTGAGCGCTGAAGCAACTCTTCGAGTGTTCGAATAAGGGAAAAGGCCTTGCGTAGTTCGGTTTTTTCAAAAAACGCAAGGGAATTGAGAATTAAATAAAGATGGTCCCCCATAACTTGGAGCCAAAACTTATGTTCAAATTGAATATCCAGAACTTGGTCATCATTAATGGCCATGGATTTGACCTACCCCTCATTAGCCTAATAAATCGACTTATCTATCTATGTATAATTGTATTAAATCCATATCTTACACTAATTTATTCAAGCAAAGCGGCATGGTGAGCGTCGGAAAAAAATACAATAGTTAAAGACACAAGCTTTGGATTATGTCCATTTGCTTGTGTCCTTAGTTTAAGATCCGGAGATTACCTCTTTTTCTTCAGAGATGATTCGCTGAGAAGCTCTATTACCTTCATGTATAATTGTATTAGTTTTCTCTTTAGTAATTACTCCATTTTTGAACTCGGTTACAATCAAAAATTCTGTATTGGAAGACATTTCTTGTTTGTTTTGTTCCCAGGTACCACTAAACTCAGAGTTCAAGCCGCTTTTTAGTGTAAGAGGGATCGTCCTAGTTAGTTTACCTTCATTTTCTATCTGAATACTTACTTTGACAGGAGTCATTGCCTCAATGGGTGCGGGAGCAAAACCGACGTACACTTGAGCACTTAAAGTTGAAGAGTTCTTAACTGGTGAGATACTAATATCTAGTTTCTTTTCCGGGAAACCATAAATTTTCTGGGGAATTGTTAAAACAGTACTTCCCTTTGAAATATCCCCCTCTGCCGAAATCTGATACTCATAGTGCTTTTCAGGGGAGAGAGTAACGACCACTGCGTAATTTAAACCCCCAAGGGAATCTAGGACTTCCTTAGTCCATTCGGTGGTATCCTTTTCTCGGTAGAAGATGGTGGGCTTCTGATTTGCTTTTAACTCAAGAAACGTAAATTCTCCTCGAACTACCATACGATCTTCACGAGATTCTTTACTAACTAGGCTAAAGTTTGTTGATTGAATCCACTCTTTCTCCACAGCTATTTGATTCATTTGATTACTTGTATGAGTCAGCTGGTTGTTCAGTTGATTCAATAGAGATATCGAGTAATCAATTTGTTTTCGTTGTTCTTCCACTTTGTTTAAGGTTGTGAAGTTAAACCAAAGTGATAAACAGAGGATGGCGATTATGAAAACCTCTCTTTTCTTCAACTTACTACCTCCTATAAATGTCCTTTATATAACATAATTCAATTTACCTAATCAATTTCCTTTATGAGTGGAAAAGATTTATGTGCTGTGTTTTTTGCCAAAATTGCGAGCTACTATCACGTAAGTTAAGCTCAAGAGAATTTAATGAAGCATTAACATTTGCCGAAACTCTAGGGTTGAGATTAGCTAGGTAAACGCAACGTGTCAGGGGGAGGGTCCTTTTTGTCACACTAATAACTAATGGTTTTATATAAATATTTTAGAGATTGACAAAGTTACAATAACACCTTACAATGCCAATATACCGTGGGAGGGTATATTGGTATTCTTTATGTCTTTAATTTTAAACGATTGGCTTTATAGGAGTTTTATTGAATAAAAAGGAGTGCGCATGAAACAGACGATTATAATCGCAATTGTATTAGCTGGAGTATTCATATTCTGGTCTTATATGAACTCAAATGTACCCAAAATTGATCCGCCTGAGGCCAAAAAGAGAATGGATACAGAGAAGGGAATCATTGTTCTAGATGTTAGAACCCAGGAGGAATATACAGAGAATCACATCCCTAAAAGTACTCTAATACCTTTAAATGCCCTCCAAAGGGAAGCTGGCTTAAAATTGCCAGACAAACAAGCAACCATATTTATCTATTGTCGGAGCGGAAATAGGAGTAGAGCGGCAGTCAAAATGTTATTGAAGCAAGGTTATACTAATGTCTTTAATTTGGGAGGCATTATACGCTGGCCCTATAAGACAGTCTCAGGAAATAAGTGAAGATTCTCCACTATAACCATATTAGTAAACGAACTCAGCTTATTTAAAGTTGAGTTCGTTTACTAATATGAAAATCTTTCGCTCAGTTGTAAAAGTTCACCTTATCTCTAATCTTAAAAGCACAAGCTCAGATTATTCGAAACAATTAGAAATTAGTGGAAGGAAAAATTAAAACCTCGTCGAAAAGAAATGTAAACCATATGACGTTGACATAGAAAGGAGCCAAATGTGTTACTGGACTAAATTTTATTGGAATCAGATGAGGTCTTAAACCAGAAGTTCCATAAACAAGTTTGATAAATAAATGTACTCAGGTCAAAGAGAGGAGTAAGCTATGGAAGACGTAGTAATTGTAGGTGCAGCAAGAACACCTATTGGGGATTTTTTAGGGTCATTAAAAGATGTATCTGCTGTCGAACTTGGTACGATCGCTGTAAAAGGTGCTTTGGGGAAGGCCGGAGTCGAGGCAAGTCTGGTTGAGGATGTCGTCGGTGGAATGGTCTATAAAGCTGGAGTGAAAGGAAACCCTGCTCGTCAAATTCAACTAGCGGTTGGTATCCCGTTTGAAGTCGCTGCGACGACAGTTGACCAACAATGCGGTTCAGCCATGAGAGCTTTAGAGATTGCGACACAACAAATGCTCTTAGGTAAAACGAGTATCAGTGTTGTTGTAGGAATTGAAAGTATGTCAAGGGCTCCTCATTTATTGCTTAATTCTAGACAAGGTATCAAGTTGGGGCCTGACACACTACAAGACCATCTAACATATGATGCTTTGGTAGATGCCTTCATGGGTTATCATATGGGGGTAACTGCAGAAAACCTTGCAGAAAAATACTGCATCACTCGAGAGGAACAAGATAGTCTTGCTCACCTTAGTCATACACGTGCTATTGAAGCGATCCAAAATGGTCGCTTCAAAGATGAGATCGTGCCTGTTGAAATAAAGACTCGAAAAGGAACTACTTTTGTTGAAGTGGATGAGCACCCTAGAGGTGATATATCTATGGAGGGTTTGGCGAAACTAAGGACTGCATTTAAGAAAGACGGAACGGTGACAGCAGGGAATGCATCAGGTTTGAATGACGGAGCAGCGGCCTTAGTCTTAATGACAGCCTCCAAAGCAAAGGAGCTTGGAGTTAAACCTATCGCCAAAGTTCTTTCTACCGCTTCCTATGGCGTAGCCCCTGAAATCATGGGAATTGGACCAGCCTATGCTATTCCTAAAGCTCTAAACTATGTAAACCTTCAACTTGGTGATATCGATTATTTTGAAATTAATGAAGCCTTTGCGGCACAATTTTTAGCGGTCAATAAAGAACTGAACCTGGATATGAATAAGGTTAATGCCAATGGATCTGGAATTGCTCTCGGTCATCCGGTTGGATGTACTGGTGTCCGTATCATCGTGTCCTTGCTCAGCGAATTAAAACGACGTGGCGGAAAGTATGGTGTTGCCTCTTTATGTGTTGGTGGAGGCCCAGCTATGGCGACTGTAATCCAAATGCTATAGACATCGTCCTGATGGAACTTTTACATCAATTTTTCTAAAGCTGCGGCTATGGCTGCCCCGGTAAGTGACCCTCCGGCTGACAATTTAACTGTGACCAGACTCGATTTACTAGCTAACCCTTCACTTAAGGCAGCGGTTAATTCCTGGGCGTAGCCTGGCATTCCCTCGTACAAGGATCCGTCAATAGCCACAGTATGAGGTTTGATGAGGTGGGGGTCTTGGTGAAGGATTACTCCGATCAAGCTAGCTGCTACCAGTCGAGCAGAACGTTTAAAGAGGAGAAGGGTCACCCTTCGGAAAATATCGAGCTCAGCTCTGGGTATATTGAATAAATGTCGCGAGTGATTATCCTCTGCAGTGAGAATTAAAGACAAGTCCTTACTGCTGATGGAGTAGGGTTGATTCCAGTGACGAAGGAAATCAAAATCAAGGAATCCTCTCTCAGAAAAATCCAGGATAATCTGACGGAAAAGCTCTCCAAGGTATTTGCCGGAGAGCTTTTTTTCAAACAATTGTTCTCCGGGAGTATCGCTTTGCTGATCTAATCTTTGATCATAAAGAGTCTCCGGAACAGCGGAAAAGTTTCCAGACTCGGTGTTTATGATCAGGGAGCCATCAACGCCCGGTGCTTTTTGTTCTAAGTAACATGTGTTATGCCCAGTGCCGATAATTGAGGCGATGTCTACGCTGGAGTCTTGATAAGCAGCTGTTAGAAAGGTGGCTACTGTATCGTTAATAATTGCAGTAGGTCTGACGACACTGCCAAGTCCCTGTCGGGCCAGAGCAGCACAAAGCAATTCTCCGACGTCTTTCCCGACCACCCCGGCGGTCTTGATTTCCTTATTCCAGTTAAGGAGAAGCCCTTCTCCTATCCTTCGTTGGTGGTAGGGGAAGGAGAAGGTGAAGCCCAGGGGAAATGGTATACTAGAAGATATTATGGGACTAAGAGGAGAATGGTCAAGGACTTTTTGAATGATCTCTGCCAGAAAATCAAAGAGCTCTTCGGCGTTTACGCTTGGGGCGCGGAGGTCGCGACCTGTTATGGGGTCTGACAAAGGTCGGGATACTCTATGTAATTCCATAAAGGTCCCATCGCCCTTAAGTTCAACGACAGCAGCCCGAGCATTCGAACCGCCAAAATCAAGGGCTAGAAAGGTTCCTATTTCATTGCTGTTCGGAGCTTGCAGATAGGATGGAAACATTTTCAGCGAGCTCCCACTTCTGCGTAAGCCTTGCTCCATATGCTCCCGAAAATGAGTGGCAATTATCGAGATCTGGGCCTTAGAGATGGATAAATTGAACTCTAATTGCTTTAGGAATTGTTCCAGCAAAAAACACCTTCCTTTCAGTAAGCGAATCAACAACTCAAAATCCCACTTGGGTTCGCTTAGTCTTCATGCCTTAATAATATCATTTTAGTTTCTCGTGTCTACTATATACAAACCATGAAACCTGAGGACGGCTAAGCCATAAAACCAAAAACCCTCCGTTTGGCCGCAATGCACGGCTACAGGAGGGTTTATCATTATCATCTTCTATTGAAAGAGTTTACTTACTTAGCTGATACAGTAGAGTGTGAGATTTCCGACTTATAGCGGTAGGGAGAATGAGTGGCAATTCGACGGTTGCGAACATAAATCAGGAGATCGGTTAATACCATTATGAAATTTAGTAAATATAAATATAAAACAGCATCAAACTGATTAAAAACTTTATGCAAGATCCCAGCCACATAACCAATCAGAATTACAATCAGAAACAATATGCTTTTACCTTCCGTTGATCGGGAAGTGTAAGATTTATAAATGGACAAGGGCCAAGCGGCGCCAAAACAAATTAACATAATGACCTCAAAAATACTCATATAAACCACCTTATTTAAGTTATATTCTAACTCGCCATAATTCTTTAGGCATATTATACACCTTTTAAGTCTTAATTGTTTAGTTTAGCCAAAGTTCCACAATTCTAAAAAGATTGAAGATAACCAAATTTCTCAAGAATAGAGTCCAATGGAAGCCCAACGTTTAAGGAAATCATAATCATTAAATTCAAATTAATAGTATTCGAGAAGATACGCTTCCAAAGCAGGGTTTATTAAAGGAATGTGGAATTAGACAGATTTACAGTCTATAAATGTATCTAAAATTAGCGTAGAATTAGTGAATGACATGGGTCATGCTTTAATACATTAAACTACTTCAAACAAGCTAGACTATAGAATGTTCAGTGATTTAGTTCATTGGGGCATACCAGTAAAGGTATTTAATATGTAGGTGGGAGGAACGGATTTTGAATAAGTCAGCAATAGTGGTATTCAGTGGTGGACAGGATAGTACGACATGCCTATTTTGGGCTATGAAGAACTTTGAACGAGTAGAAGCGATAACCTTTAATTATAATCAAAGGCATAAGACAGAGATTGATTGCGCCATCAAGATTGCTAGGGAGTTTGATATACCACATTTGGTTTTAGATATGAGTCTGCTAAACCAGTTAGCTCCTAATGCCCTAACCAGAACTGACATTGAAATTAAAGCAGGAGAAAGCGGACAACCTCCCAACACATTTGTTGATGGTCGCAACTTACTATTCTTGTCGTTTGCAGCGGTTGTGGCGAAACAAAAAGGTATAAATCATATTGTTACCGGGGTTTGTCAGACTGATTTTAGCGGCTACCCAGATTGTCGTGATGTCTTCGTAAAGTCACTGAATGTGACCTTGGACTTAGCAATGGATTATACCTTCGTTATTGACACTCCCTTAATGTGGATCGATAAAGCTGAAACTTGGGAATTAGCAGATCAATTAGGCAGATTAGAGTATATTCAAGAAAATACCCTAACCTGTTATAACGGTATAATGGGTATGGGTTGTGGGGAGTGTCCAGCCTGCAAGCTTCGAAGTGCCGGGTTGAAAACGTATTTAGATAAAAAAGAGGCCTTATAAAAGAGACAAACCTATAGAGATAATTCTGTATCGAGTCACAATTAACAAACAGGTTCTTTCTTTTTGTAATAAAGAAAGAACCTGTTTGTGTTACCGGCAGAACAATCAAAATGGTTATTTGTAAGTATATTATCTAAGTAAAAAAGCAAAATATAATTAAGAATAATCTATATCAAGAGGAGGTTTAAGATGAAAAAAATTAAAGACAGATACTTTTTAACCGTAGTCGCAGGTTTATTAGGATTGGTTGGGGTTACAGTATTTGACACATTATCTTATAGAATGGGATATTCGGAGCGTACTTATCGGGAGACCGCCGCAGGATTGTTTGTGCCTAGCAAGCGAAAAGCAAAAACTAAGAGTGCTCATATATTAGGATTAAGCATGAATGGAGTAGCCAGTATTATTGGGGCGGGACTTATCTCTACCTTATTTGTAAAGACTGGAAGAGATTTTTACGCTTTAAAAGGAATGGTTTCTGGAATCACTCATGGAGCTTTTTTGATGTTAATTCAAAGTTTTTTGCCTTGGAATAAAATGAAGCCGAAAGGTCCTGTTAGCAATTTGTCCTATGTCTTGACGAACGCATTCTATGGACTTATCTGCGGAACGGCCATCGCAAAACTGGGTGATGATTCTTTGTTCGATGTTGAACCAGTTAATGACCAACTAAAGCCGACCATAGAAACCTCTGAAGAAGTTGATCGTAGATTTTCTGGGTACACGGATATTGACACAACAACCACAATAGGATCCACCTACCATTAAAAATCACCTTA
The DNA here is from genome assembly GCF_014237355.1 of Desulfosporosinus sp. Taxonomy (NCBI): domain Bacteria; kingdom Bacillati; phylum Bacillota; class Clostridia; order Eubacteriales; family Desulfitobacteriaceae; genus Desulfosporosinus; species Desulfosporosinus sp. The sequence goes on along the minus strand of NZ_JABZFS010000009.1, from coordinate 40,852 downwards.
ACCTTTGAAGAAAGAATAGCCGGTTTATATAATAAATAGGGCAGTGAAACCAAATATTATTGGTCTCACTGCCTTTGTTGATAAATATTAACGATATTTGTCTTGTATTTTACTACATAAACTAGATTCCTGCTATAAAACAGGTTATGATTCCGTTGAAATAGGGAGTAAAATGGAAATTCGGGTACCGATATCCTGTCTGCTCAAAACCTCTATGTGCCCGCCATGTCTTTCTGTAATCCACTTGGCTATCGATAAACCCAATCCAGTTCCACCTGTGGCCCTGGCACGAGATTCGTCGGCGCGGAAGAAACGGTCAAAGATTTTTGGAACTGCCTCTGAAGGAATACCGATTCCTTCATCTTGAACGGTCAGTCGAGCAAACCCATGATGACTGGAAACAGAAACGGTAATCCGTCTACCTGGGGGCGTGTATTTAATAGCATTGTCAACTAGAATTCGTGTAGCCTGTTTGATCAGACTTTTATCCGCATTAATGTAGACGGGTGAAACGTTTGAAGTGTATTCATGCCCGCCATCAATCATTTGCGTCTCCCGCAGCACTTCTGATGCAAGCACGGACAGTTCAAAATGCTCTATTTGCAAGGCCATGGTGTTATTATCCCCTCGTGCTAAAAATAAAAGCTGCTCCACCAAACCCTTCATATTCTCAGTTTCATCTTTAATGGCATCAATGGATTCTTGCAAGGCCTTTTCATCCTTCTTCCCCCATCGATCCAACAGATTTGCATACCCTTGAATAACTGAAATCGGGGTCCTTAGCTCATGGGACGCATCCGATACAAAACGTACCTGGGAACGGTAGGAATCATTGATTCTGTCTAGCATTCCGTTAATGGCAGAGGCGAGGGTTTTGAGTTCATTTTGGGTACCATCGACTGGGATTCTGGTATCCAACCTTGTGGCATTAATATCGTCTAATTTACCTGCCAGGACGTTCAACTGTTCTGGTGTAAAGACCCCGCCGTCTGTATTCAGGTTTTGGGCAGTTTCAGCCAATTCTTCAATCGGTCGCAGAGCGTTTCGAATCGTTCTTGCGCCAGAGAAACTACTGCCTAAAAGCATTAACAGCTCAAGCATGAATAATAAAGCAAACACCCATGCAAGTATTTGGAGAGTCTCCTGAAGACGAATGGAGATAAGATAAGAACGTCCATTGTTATCGGTTGTCACGTTATAAGTAACACCATCTAATTGGTCCCAAAACGTCATGCTGTTTAAATTCGGAAGGTCAATGCTCCTTATACCGGAGATGGTCTGTCCCGAAACATGGCTCTGTGGGTCTATGGGTAATTGAAATCCTTTTGGCTCACCTGTATGTAGTGAAACGCTGTATCCAGTTAACTTAAGCCAATTTTGCGCCTCTAAAGTGGGAAGTCCCGTTTTATCCAGCATTTCAGCCGTTGACATTACAGTCTGTTCGGCGCGTAGAATCACGCCTGCTGCAGATACCAGGCACAAAAAAACATCAAGGGTCAGAAAAATCCCCAGCAAGCGAAAAAATAGTTTAAGGTTGAGCTTCCACACAAGGGAGAACCTCAGCTTATGGCCGATTCGGTTTGTGGGACGATTTAACGGCTCATGTTTCATCCTTAATCACATACCCCACTCCTCTGACGGTATGAATCAGTTTTATATCGAACACCTCGTCGATCTTGCCGCGCAAAAAACGCACGTAGACATCGACAGCATTGGTCTCACCTGCAAAATCAAAGCCCCATACATTTTCGAGCAGTGCTTCTCGAGAGAGGACTAATCCTTTATTTTTTAACAGGAAGTGGAGCAGGTCAAATTCGCGTTTGGTCAGTTCGATGGGGGTACCCTTGACGGAAACCGTATGTCGGCTAGTATCCAGCATGAGACCCGAGGCAGACAGAACAACATCTTCAGGCATGGTTTTTCTCAGAGCAGTGCGGATCCGAGCCAGAAGCTCCTCGATGGCAAAGGGTTTAGTGATATAATCACTCGCTCCACTGTCCAGTCCGAAAACCTTATCTACTACGCTGTCCCTGGCCGTTAGCATAATGATAGGAACTGAAGAGGTTCGCCGTATTCTGCGCAGCACTTCCATGCCGCTTAATTGAGGCAGCATAACATCCAGCAAAATAAGGTCGAACTCGCCGGTTTCAGCGAGTTCAAGCCCTGTTCTGCCATCAAAGGCCTTTGTTGTAGTATACCCTTCATAGCCGAGCTCCAGCTCAACGAATCGGGCAATCTTTTCCTCATCCTCAATAATTAGAATTTTAGAACTCATTGAAAGCCCCGCCATTTCAAATAGTTTTTCTTATTTATCCATGGACTTCTTAAGGTTTACGGCAGCATCTGCAGCGCTATTTATTGCGTCATTGACAGTGTTGTTGCTAAAATCAGGTCCGTTAAAACGATAGCGAAAACCAAAGAATAGTCCGATGATAATTAGTGGAATAGTAATCCAAGGAGCGAAGATCAAGAGTAAAGCGAAGCCTGTCACAGGAGCGGACGCTTTGCTTTCCTCACCCTTCAGCACTTCAAAGGAATTAGCATTGCCTTTGCGGATCAGCTTCATGCAAAAATGTCCGAGTTTTTTCACCATTGAAGAAAAGCCGGCACCGTGGTGGTGGCAGTGTGCTTTCTTGTCCCAGCATCCTTCTTTGTAAGACTCTGAGTATGTGTCCGAAGTTTTTTGACTGCTGTAATAGCCGCCTCCACTCGGTTCGTTTACCTTTCCCTGTTTCTCCAAATAGATGATGGCTTCGAGTAAATCCCCATTAGCTGCTTCTAGAGCAGTCTTTGCCTCGTCATAGGTTACATTGGCCATTGCCCGTAATTTTTCCACTTGTTCTAAGGTTGTCATAAAATGTGTCCTCCTTGTTTTTTTGTATTGTCACAACTGACTATGTATAAATCTTAACCCAAAAAACTTCAAGGAGAATTTGATAAAAATTAAAATAAGATTAAAAAAATTCTATCTCATATCTCCTTATATTTCAACTGCACTATTAATTTGTTTCTTTTTCAACCTTTGAGTATACTTAACAGGTCTACAATTTTAGAGGAGGTAACAATAAATGAAACGTATCCTAAACTCAATCCAAGAAAGGGTTTTATTATATGATGGTTCCAAGGGGGTCATGCTTCAAAGGCAAGGATTAACAGGAGATGAAGCTTCAGAATCCTGGAATTTATCGAAGCCTGATGAAGTTAAAAACTTATATAGTTTGTATAAACAAGCAGGTTCTGACGTGATTCAAACCAATACCTTTCCAGGAAATAGAGTTACTCTAGAAAAGCATAGTTTAGGGGAGAAAACCTATCAGGTAAACTTTGAAGGTGTAAAATTAGCCAAAGAGATTGCAGGGGATAACACCTACGTTGCCGCTTCCGTTGGTCCGACTGGTATGGTTTTAGAACCTGCGGGAGATTTGAGTTTTGATAAGGCCTATACTATATATAAAGAACAATTACGGGCTATAGAAGATGCAGGCGCCGACATCGTTAATTTTGAAACATTTGGGGACCTCAATGAATTAAGAGCAGGGATTATAGCAGCTAAAGAAACAACCTCACTTCCTATTATTGCCTCAGTAACCTTTTTTAATGATAATAGTAGAACCATGTCGGGAAATTCAGCAGAAGTTTGTGCAATCGTGTGTGAATCATTAGGAGTGGACATCATGGGGGCTAATTGTTCAGGAGGTCCAGAGAGTTTAATAGATCCAATTAAAAAAATGCATTCAGTTGTCTCAATCCCACTTTCGGTAAAAGCCAATGCTGGGATGCCTCAGTTAGTCAACGGAGAGGCAGTCTACAAACAAAAACCAGAAGAATTTAGTTCCTATACCAGAGAATTTGTCGAGCATGGGGTAAGGTTAATTGGGGGATGTTGTGGAACAACTCCAGAATTTATCAGTGCGGTAAAGAAAGAACTCGAGGAGATCAAAGCACCGGTATTAGATTTGAATATGAGTCGAAGTCCAATAATAGCAAGTCCCTTTAATTATCTTGTACTCTCTAAAGACAAGGATTATTCGGTTAAAGAGCTTTCGCTTAAAGATGATGAAGCTGTGGATCTATTAATTAAGGGCGAATTTCATAAATTGATAAAAGATTATAAATCTCAAACCATGGATTATGTTCTCATAGATTTTGGAGATATCAAAGAGACTTTTGATATCTGGGGATTTGTTGGTCAAATTAGCTTCTCCATAAAAAAACCGCTGATTATTAAATCTGAGTCAACAGAACTTATTAGTAAATTCTTAAGATATTATCCTGGAAGAGTGGGAGTGGTTATATCAGATCCTACGAAACAACAATTAATTTCACAATTCCAACACTACGGCGCTTTGATACTCAATGATCAATTGGAACCAGTCATCAATTAATCATTTGGGTGAACAAATCATATCACCATCAACCTTTACGACTATATAGACATATATCTATATAGTCGTTATAATAAGCATATAGATAAATGTCTATATGCTTAAGTGCAATAAAAATAGATATACATATTTATCTATAGGGTTAAAAACTATGGGGGATTTTATGAAGTATAATTACGCAGACTATGTTTCTTTATTTAAGGCTATAGCGGACCAGACACGCCTGAATATAGTTGAGTTACTTTCCAGTGGCGAAATGTGTGCCTGTCAGCTCTTAGACAATTTCGAAATCACTCAACCGACCTTGTCATATCATATGAAGATTCTGTGTGATAGTGGAATTGTCAACGGGAGACGCGAGGGGGCGTGGATGTATTACAGTATCAATGGTGCCGTAATGGAAACCATCTTAGAGTTTTTGGTTAAAATTAAGTCCAATAAAGACAAATGCATAGGTAAGCCTAGTGACCCTTGTAATTGTAAATAAACTAAGTATTAGTGTGGAGAGGTGTCCGAGCTATGCAAATTTCCAGTAGAGAACTGAAAATCATTCCAACATCCTCCGAGTTGACCTTTAGGGACATTTGGGGGACATGGAAAGCCCGTTGGGGAATTGGCAGAATGGCCTTTATCGTAGAACCCGGTCTTTATAGAATAGGAACCCCAGACAACAATTCCCCTGTTCTAGTTTCAGCCAATTATAAAATGAGTTTTGATAGTTTAAGAAAGGAATTGAATGGGGTCAATGCCTGGATTTTAGTACTGGATACTAAAGGAATCAACGTATGGTGTGCTGCCGGAAAGGGAACCTTTGGGACCCAAGAGTTGGTAAATCGTATGTCTATAGTACAACTTGAGAAGGTTGTCTCTCATAGAACGGTTATTGTACCACAACTGGGTGCGCCGGGTATTAGTGCGCACTTGGTAACTAAGGCTTCTGGTTTCAAAGTGGTTTTTGGACCAGTAAGGGCCAAGGATCTTAAGGAATTTATCAAGTTAGGGCTGAAAGCTACTACAGAAATGCGCACGGTCAAGTTTAATACGTATGATCGTTTGGTATTGACACCAGTAGAACTTGTTGGTACGTTCAAAATTTCCTTAATGATTTTCGGCGTACTCTTTTTGTTAAATCTTCTGGGGATTGGGCCTTTTGGGTTGGTTGATCTTTACGCCTATTTAGGAGCGGTCGTGGTAGGCTGTGTTTTAACCCCGGTTTTATTGCCGTGGATACCAGTCAGAGCTTTCGCGTGGAAAGGCTGGATATTGGGATTTATTTGGGCAGTGGCCGTTAATGTTCTTAATGGGTGGAATTGGACGGCGGTCCCTGAGTATAGTATTTTAAGAGCCTTGGGGTATTTGTTCATTCTTCCGCCAATATCAGCCTTTTTGGCAATGAATTTTACTGGGTCTTCAACCTTCACTTCCTTTTCAGGTGTCTTAAAAGAGATGAGAAGAGCTGTTCCGGCGATTATTATCTCGATAACCTTAGGGATCGTTCTAATCTTGGTTAATAGTTTTATCCGATGACTACCAGCCGTAAGACTCCCATCTTCTAGGGAGATAACGGCTGCTACGTCCCTGGATAAGTTCTTCTAAGCTTCAGCTGGAGTAAGTATTCCTCTTAGGCAAATTCCATCTGAAGCTAAGAATCACTTGATCTACTAATCTCTAAGGAGCTGTTTTATATGAAGCATCGATACTTAAAGAATGTTGCCACGTTAAACCTTGTACCGAGCAAATGTTCGGGTTGTGGTAAATGCCTTGAGGTTTGTCCACACAATGTCTTTCTCCTAGAAGGGAGAAAATCGGTCATAGTAGATAAAGACCGCTGTATGGAATGCGGAGCTTGCGCTAAAAACTGTCCTTCTAACGCTATAGAAGTTAAGCCGGGTGTAGGTTGTGCTTTTGCTATTATTATGGGTTGGCTAACTGGGACGGAGCCGAACTGCGATTGCTCGCCTGGCAGCGGAAGCAACTGTTGCTAATCGCTAAACTATAAAGTTACGACTATAAAAGGTGTCGGTTAACAACCGATACTTTTTTTATATAGAACGTATGGGGGTATATTAAAAAAATATGATTGTAAGAACAGTTTGGTATTGATATCCGAATAGAATATAGTATAATAAGAACACAGGTTCGTACTAAACAAATATATGTACTGTGAGGCGGATAAAATGAACGACGTATGCGCAGATTGCAACCGAAAGACTCATTGCATAGAGCCCTGTGAACAGTGGCTGATTCGGAACAATAAATGCCCAGTATGCCGCAACAAACTTATACATGTTGGCGGATGCACCGAGTGTATAACCGGAGATTGGGCTAAGTGTGGTTAAGTCGGAATGTTCCTGGGTGCAATATGCGGTGGAGGTGGATTATGCCAAAAATAACTGCTATTAGTTATGTTTTCTCGTTACTATTCTACGCAATGGGATATCTGAAAACCTTGGTCATTAAGAATTCAGTTGCAGGACAGGTAAATACTTATGACTTCACGATGAATGTCTCTTTAGCAACAAGTTATTTTGTGTTCGCAATCGTCTTGGCTGTCATTGGATCACTATTCTTATACCTTAAGAAGTCTAGAGATCGAGGAATTCTTAAAAAGAACGCTAAATTAAGAGTCCAGCTAAGAAATTCTCAATACGGGTTTGATTTGTCTAGGAAGATTTCCTAGGACGTATATATAAAGCCCTTGAAGATTGACTAAAGTTTTATTTAATTCCCTAGATAAAAAACGCTGAAAGCAGACCAGAGCTGCTTTCAGCGTTTTTTAAGACCTCTTAATCTATAAGTTGGAGTGTGTCCTTCGTAAATTCAGGTGGAGTGGTTGGAAAGATTACGAAAAATGATACGTCCAGAAGGATTCGCGCTCAAGCATATGACTGAATGAATTCTTTGAGGATGGTTTTTTGGTTTGTCCATTAGCAATACGAGGAAAAAATACTTGGGACTGTGATCTGTGTGCTCGGATGGCGGCCAGCTTCATTTCGGACACAGCTGAAATGTCATTAATAATATCGGGTGGGCCCAGCCTATTCTGGCAGTCGCGAGCAAAAGCATGGACATATACCATTGGACGTTCCTGAACGGGAAGACGTGAAATGGCCCGGATAGTTACCTCCCCTAGTGCATTGTGATCAGGATGTACTGCATATCCGGGATAGTGAGTGAGGACAAGAGATGGCCGAACCTCTCGCAGGATCTGCTCTATTCTAGCGGTCAATAGTTCCGGGTCCTCAAACTCAATCGTTTTATCCCGTAAACCAAGCTTAATCAAACGTTGAATGCCAAGCGCCTGGCAAGCTTCCTCCAACTCTGCTTCCCGAATATTCGGCAAGGATTCTCGAGTGGCAAAGAACGGTTTTCCCATGTTACGCCCCATTTGTCCCAAAGTAGCACAGACATAAGTTACAGGAACGCCTGTTTGGGTGAATTGTGCTATGGTTCCACCACAGCCAAATGTTTCATCGTCGGGATGGGGAAAAATAACGAGAACGTGTTGTTCCAAAAAAATACCTCCTAAGTACATAATTTCACTGACAGTATGAAAACCCGCGAGATAGCGGGTTTTTATACGCCAAGGTTACAGATCGAAGGGGGTAAAACTAAGTTCAAGGGCTACAGCCAAGCGACCTTCTTGATCATGGCCGGCGAGTAATAGTCGACCTGCTTGGTCTATTTCAAAATCCGTCAGTCCTTCAGCGTAAACCCAACCGATTTCCATTTTAAGTCCAACACGGTAAGGGCCCTCACCGGTAATAACCCCACGCCCAAAGCAGATACGACCATTGCGAATATAGGCACCTACAGTCATAGTGCTCTCTTGCTTATGGACTGCATAGGCTCCATTGGTTGTCTCTAAGTGAAGGTACACGTCGCGGTTAAGAAAATGGTCTAGGGCAGATTGTACAGCAGACTTAGCAATAGGGTTCATGAGCTTATACCACCTCAAAAGCAATAATTCTTTTTCATTATATACTATTTGTCGTTCATTTTCATTGGCTCCACTTATCTCCATCTTTAGAAAAGGGTCACACTTCATGTATAACAAATAACAGGTTGTTTATTGATATTCCCAAAGTATCCGGTTATAATAGAACATACGTTCCCATATGGACACTATGTACGGATAATAATTGGGAGTGAAGAACTATGGCTAAACGATATATTTTTCATATTGACGCAAATTCAGCCTATCTGTCTTGGGAAGCTGTATATCGCCTACAACATGGTGATCCACTGGATTTACGGACAGTTCCATCCGTCGTTGGCGGGGATCCAACCACTCGGCATGGCATTGTGCTCACTAAATCAATTCCCGCTAAGAAGTTTAAGATTCAAACAGGTGAAACCCTCTACTCAGCCTGCCAAAAATGCCCTGGTCTTATCATTGTTCCTCCTCATTATAGCCTTTATCGTCAGTGCAGTGACGCCATGGTTGAGATTTTTAGAGAATATAGCCCATCCGTCCAGCGGTTTTCCGTTGACGAATGTTTTCTGGACTTTTCAGGTATGGAGTTGTTGTCAGATGACCCTATCAAAACTGCCCATGAGATAAAAGACCGAGTTAAAAATGAGCTTGGCTTTACTGTAAATATAGGGATCTCTACGAATAAACTATTGGCCAAAATGGCTGGAGAACTCAAAAAACCTGACCTGGTACACACGATTTTTCCTGAAGAAGTGCCTGCAAAAATGTGGCCCCTGCCTATTGAGGAACTTTTCATGGTCGGACGGGCAACATCTAAAAAGCTTAGATCTAGGAATATCAACACGATTGGGGAACTCGCAAATTATGATTTAAAAATAATTAAGCTATTTTTAAAATCCCAGGGGGTATTAGTCTGGAACTACGCTAACGGCGTTGATTATTCTCCAGTCCGAACAGTTGGTACCATTGAAGTTAAAGGAATGGGAAATTCTACAACCATTCCCTTTGACGTAGAGGACCGTATAAATGCTCACCTTGTCTTACTTTCCCTTGTTGAATCCGTAAGTAATCGATTGCGACAGGCCAAGGTGCTAGCTCGTCTGGTATCAGTTTCATTCCGAACCAATGAATTTTATGGTTGTTCTCACCAACGAAAACTCTATAATGCCACTGATTGTACGGATGAAATTTGGCAAATAGCCTGTGAATTATTCGATGAACTGTGGAAGGGTCATCCCCTGAGGCATATGGGACTAAGAGTATCTGAACTTTGCCAAAACGATTTTTATCAGACATCCCTCTTTGGTAAAAACTACGAAAAGCGACGTAAGATTGACAGTGCCGTTGACACTATTCGAGAAAAATACGGGTCTTCAGCCATTTTTAGATCAGCATTTCTAAATAGCGGGCTTCACTCTATGACTGGCGGTGTCGTAGAGAATGAAGATTATCCTATGATGACGAACCTTTTGTGATACCCTCGAATTTTTGTGCATTGAGCCCCCCTAATAATCTTGCCCCCGGTCGTATACCATAGAAGTTAAAGAATAATGAAAAGGTAATATCGCGAATTTTGTTGATGTGGGGGCGTATTAGTGCCAAAAAAAGCAGTTATTTGTTATCTTTCTTCGTTATTGTTCTATGGACTGGGATATGCTAAAGTGTTGGTCCTCAACAATGGACACTTGAATCGTCATGACTTTACCATTCAAGTATCTTTAGCAACGGCGTATTTCGCACTAACTATCTTCTTAGCTGCTATCGGATCGTTTTTCTTGTATCTTAGGTATGCCAAAAATCAAGAACTTGAAAAGAATGACCTGGAATATAAGCAAATAGGGGATTGAGTTATTGACGAAGAGTATACCCATTTTAAGGTCTGAGAAAAATGTCGAAATCAGAGGAAAATATTAACTGGATTTTAATCTTGAATTATGATACTTTTTTTATGTAGGGCATATTAATACAGTATTATGGAGTGCTTCAGTAGGGTGTAGGGTCGGGACGGTAGATCAGTTAATGTAGGCAGGCAGTGTAGGTAGGAAGTTAAACGGTTATAAAAGTGTAGGATATTTGTAGGATGGTAGAAAATCAGGATGTGGTTTATTACTCCCTTATCCGTTTTTTATTGCGGATGCAGGGTGTTTTCACAGTTTTCTAAACTCCTATTTAGGAGTTTTTTTGTTTTTCTAAAATAACTATTGAGGAGAGATTTATGATGAAAAAAGGGATAGGTAAAACAATTAAGTTAAGGTCATTGGGGAAAGGGATTTTACTTGGGCTGCTGGTGCTGAATTTAATCTTCATTTCAGGATGCGGACAGACAGCATCTGCCCCCTCGGAAAATAAATCTCAAACAGTTGAGTTAAAATTGGCTCACTTCTTTCCTGCTACACACCCAGCTGAGAAAGAGTTAATTCAGCCTTGGGCTAAGGAAATCGAGACTGCAACAGAGGGCAGAGTAAAAATTACAAGCTACCCAGGACAAACCCTTTCACAGGCTGACGCAATCTATGACGGAGTTATTAATGGAATCTCTGATTTGGGTCTTTCTTGTTTTTCTTATACTCGAGGCAGTTTTCCCGTTTTAGAAGTATTTGAACTGCCAGGTATTAAGTACGTTAATTCTAAAGCTGCCAGTAAAGTCGCTTGGGAAGGGATCAAACAGATTAATCCCGAGGAAGTTCAAGATACAAAATTAATGATGGTTTTTACAACAGGCCCTGGAGATTTATACACCAAAGAACCTGTACGTGAACTAAAGGATTTAAAAGGACTAGAGATTAGAGCTACGGGACTAAGCGCTAAAAGTCTTACGGCACTGGGAGCCTTACCAGTGGCTATGGCTCAATCTGAAGCCTACGAATCCTTATCGAAGGGCGTTGTAAAAGGGAATTTAGGCCCAGTGGAGGTTCTACAAGGTTGGAAACAGGCTGAAGTAACTAAATATGTAACGTTCACACCGTTTTTATACAATAATTTATTTTATATCACCATGAACCATGATAAGTGGAACTCCCTAGATCCCAAAGACCAAAAAGCCATTGAAGCGGTCAATGAGAGGTTTTTTGAAGATGTCGCAATGGGTTTATGGGATAAACAAAACGAGTCCGCTATAAAGTATGCTGTCAATGAAAAAGGAATGGAGACCATCACCCTTTCTCAAGAGGAACAAGATCACTGGATCAGTTTAGTAAAACCCATTCAAAAGGATTTTGTAGCTCAAATGAATCAAAAGGGACTAAAAGGACAAGAGATCTTAGATAAAGTGATAAATCTTGCAGATCAATATAACAAGGAGTTTCAGTAATCCTGAGGAGGTATCTTAGTGAAGCGATTAACTGGCATTGTAAAAGCGGTAAGCAGGATATTAGATAAATTAGCAGGACTATGTATTTTTTCCGTGCTGCTATTGATTATAGCTAACATTGTTTTACGGACGGCTTTTAACCGACCTATTTTAGGAACCTATGAGTTGGCAGGCTTTTTAACCGCAATGGGCATGGCCTTGGCTTTGGCGCACTGTGCTTTTAAAGATGGTCACATTGCTGTCGGCTTGATTATGGAACGTTTTCCTCGTAGAATTCAATCCGTTACCGCCGTTTTTGTTAATGTCGTTTCTCTAATATTGTGGTCTGCCGGAGTCTGGTCTCTTGTAAGATTTGGTCAAGCTATGAAAGTAAGAGGGCTTGTTTCACCCTCGGCGGAAATACCCGTTTACCCCTTTATCTATTTCATTGCCTTTGGCTTATTGGGGCTTTGTCTGGTATTGTTGTTGAATTCCCTGAATTCGATCAGAGAAGTAGTTGCTATAGATACGGCTAAGAAGGTGACACGATGAGTGTCTTTTCCGTGGGGCTCATTGGAATCGCCCTTTTCTTTGGCTTGGTAATGCTGCGGACACCCATTGCCTATGCTATGGCACTTGTTGGTTTTGTAGGGTTCAGCTACCTAACGTCCGTCCCGGCCTCCTTAGACATGGTGGCTAAAGAACTCTACAATACCTTTACGTCTTATTCCTTAAGTGTTATCGTTATGTTCGTATGGATGGGGTTTCTGGCTTTCTATTCAGGAATTGGCACGAGCCTTTATGTTTTTGCTTATAAGCTAGTCGGACATTTGCCGGGTGGCTTGGCGATAGCAACACAAGCAGCTTGTGCTGTATTCGGAGCGATTTGCGGCTCTAATACAGCGACGGCAGCAACAATGGCGGCCATCGCTCTGCCTGAGATGGATAAATATCAGTACGACAAGTCCTTATCCACAGCAAGCATTGCTGCCGGGGGCGTTTTAGGGGTTATGATTCCCCCAAGTGTAATTTTTATCTTGTACGGCACAGCCACGGAACAGTCGGTAGGAACTCTTTTTATGGCTGGGATCGTACCCGGGATTCTTCTAATGTTCTTGAACATGAGTATGATTTACTTGCTGACATTGCGTAACCCAAGTCTAGGACCGGCTGGTGCCAAATCAGGTTGGAGTGATAGAATTCGTTCTTTAAAGGGAGGGCTGTGGGAAGCCCTGGCTGTCTTTATTCTTTCCATCGGCGGACTTTTTGCGGGCTGGTTTACACCGACTGAAGCAGGTGCTGTCGGGGCAGGTGGCGTACTCGTTATTAGTCTTTTAGAGAAACGGCTCAGTTGGGAAAAGCTAATTAAATCCTTAATTGATACGACTAGAACCAGCGCCATGATCATGTTTATGCTTGCCGGTGCGGTGATGTTTGGTCGATTTATGGCCATAAGCAGAGTACCCTTTGAACTGGCAAATTGGGTCGGATCATTGAGCTTGCCCCCCTTCGCCATTATGGGCATGATTCTCTTCATTTACTTCATACTAGGCTGCTTTATTGATGCTTTAGCTCTGATACTGCTAACCATTCCCATATTTTTTCCTGTAGTGGTCGATACCCTAGGATATGATCCGATCTGGTTTGGGGTTGTTGTAGTTTTGGTGGTAGCAATGGGAGTTATTACCCCTCCGGTAGGAATGAATGTTTATATTATTAAAGGAGTTGCCCCGGATATCCCTTTAGAAACTATTTTTAAGGGGATTTGGCCATTTATAGGTACGATCTTGATTTGTTTAATTCTACTGATGATTTTCCCTGGTATCGCGACCTATTTACCAAAGCTGTTGACGGGAGTGTAAAATTGCGGCTGAATTAACAGAGGATAGACCAAATAGTTCACAAGCTCACGACTAAAAGGAGAATGACAAAAATGCTTATAACAGAAGTACTTTCCCGTAATGCCAGACAGTTCAGCGAGGATATCAGCCTGATAGAAATCAATCCAGAGCTGCAGGAAAGGCGTGAAGTCACATGGCAAGAGTTTGAATTGATAGAAACAAGTCCCGTGGCAGAATTTCGACGGGAGATGACATGGCGTGAATTCGACGACAAAGCAAACCGATTTGCCAATCTTCTCCTGAATCGAGGGATTAAAAAAGGAGACAAAGTTGCAATCTTGTTAATGAACTGCCTAGAATGGCTGCCGATTTATTTCGGGGTTCTTAAAACCGGCGCTGTAGCAGTGCCTTTGAACTATCGCTATACGGCAGAGGAGATAAAATACTGTTTGGAATTATCTGATGCTGAAGCGCTAATTTTTGGACCAGAATTCATCGACCGTGTGGAATTGATTTGCCACCGGATTCCCAAGGTTAAAATGAACTTCTTTGCAGGAGCGAATTGCCCTTCCTTTGCCGAAAGCTATAACAGCCTTGTAGCGGCTTGCTCCACCTTTGCCCCTCAAATTAAACTTAGTGACGAAGACGATGCAGCTCTATACTTTTCCTCTGGAACGACAGGATTTCCTAAGGCGATTCTTCATAATCACCTTAGTCTAATATCGTCATGTTATACGGAACAAAATCATCACGGTCAGACCCGGGAGGATAACTTCCTGTGCATCCCTCCTCTGTATCATACCGGCGCCAAGATGCATTGGTTTGGCAGCCTTCTGGCGGGAAGTAAAGCTGTTTTGCTTCGGGGAGTTAAACCCGAGTGGATATTAAAGGCAATTTCCGAAGAAAAAATCACCATAGTCTGGTTACTTGTCCCTTGGGCACAAGACATTCTCGACGCCATTGAGAGTGAAGAAGTGAAGCTGGAGGATTATAACCTTGACCAATGGAGGATGATGCATATTGGAGCTCAGCCAGTCCCGCCCAGCCTGATTCAGCGCTGGAAAAGCTATTTTCCCAGCCATCTCTATGACACTAACTATGGTTTGAGCGAGTCCATCGGCCCGGGTTGTGTGCATCTTGGTACGGAAAACATTCACAAAGTCGGGGCAATCGGAAAACCTGGTTATGGCTGGGAAGCAATGATTGCTGATGAATCCGGCAACCCTGTGCCCCAGGGCAAGGTGGGGGAACTGGCTGTGAAAGGCCCGGGCGTGATGAAATGCTACTATAATGACCCGGAAGCAACTGCAGCTGTAATCAAAGGTAAGTGGCTTTTTACCGGAGATATGGCTCGTATGGATGAAGATGGTTTTATTTACTTGGTAGACCGCAAAAAAGATGTGATTATAAGTGGCGGTGAGAATCTATACCCGGTACAGATCGAAGATTTTCTGCGTGGGCATCATTCGATTAAAGATGTAGCGGTCATTGGATTGCCCGATCAGCGTCTTGGTGAAGTCGCGGCGGCTATAATAGAACTAAAACAAGATCGCAAGTGTACGGAAGGAGAAATAATTACCTTCTGTTCTTCCTTACCTCGCTACAAACGCCCGCGCAAAATAATATTTAATAACGTTCCACGCAACCCCACCGGTAAAATAGAAAAGCCCCGGCTTCGGGAAAAATATTGTGGAGGAAGTGTCGTGGCAGCTCAAATCCGGAAGTAAAGTTAATCCTAACAGGAATACTTTTTATAAGGAGCTATTAGGCGGCTTAACATAATGTTAGCCGTCTTTTTTGTACTGTCAGAAAGCATAACTTTCACTTATGTCATCCTGAGCGCAGCGAAGGATCTAGATCCTTCAGTCGTACCTCCTTCAGGATGACATAGTGCTTAAGTCGCTTTCATAGCAAAGACATGTGCAGTAAAAAGACGCGTAGTGTTCTTCTTGCTGATAAGGCCATCTCATCACTGATACTATGGCGACCACCTACACCTTACTTGACGCATGCAAGTGTTAAAGAAGAAGGTAAAAGGCAGGAAATTTTAATAAATATGGAATTATTATACATATTGAACTATAATATCTAAAAAGCGATAATCTAAGGAGAGCTATGGCACATAGAACGTTAAAATCTGGTTTCCATCAATTGAGTGAACGTCTAAATCAATTTCCACAAGGGGCTCCGCCTTCCGAGTATTTATTTAAGATCCTCAGTGTCTTAATGAATGAAAAGGAAGCGAGGGTCATTTCGGCGTTACCGATAAAACCCTTCTCAATTCAGACGGCCAGCGCGGCTTTAAGAATGAGTAGAGAAGATACGGAGAAAATACTGACGGAACTAGCTTCCCGGGCGTTGTTGATTGATATTGAGAGTACGGATGGCGAGAGAACCTTTGTTTTGCCACCACCAATGGCAGGTTTCTTTGAATTTTCTCTGATGCGTATTAGGGAAGACCTTGATCAAACGTTACTTTCGGAGCTCTTTTACCAATACTTAAACGTTGAAGAGGATTTCGTCCGAGATTTATTCGTTACAGAAACAAAGCTTGGAAGAATCTTTGTGAATGAACAAGCCTTAAGCACCGTAAATAACTTACATATCCTAGATTACGAACGATCGAGCGAAATTATTAAAAAGGCCTCTGCCATCGGAATCGGTCTTTGTTACTGTCGGCATAAAATGAGTCATTTAGGTAAGGCCTGTGATGCCCCTTTAGAGATCTGCATGACCTTTGGGACAACTGCTTCAAGCCTTATAAAATATGGGCATGCCAGAGAGGTTAGTGTTTCAGAATGTATGACTCTGCTTGAAGAGGCATACGACCATAATCTAGTTCAAATTGGAGAAAACGAACAAGAGGGTTTACCTTTTATTTGTAATTGTTGTGGATGCTGCTGTGAAGGTCTTCTAGCTATCAAGAAATTTGGAACTCTAAATTCAATCAATACGACAAATTTTCTTCCTGAAATTAGGGAAGATCAATGTAACGGCTGCGGAAGATGTGTATTGGCCTGTCCGGTCGGGGCTTTAAAGGTAGTTTCCAAGCAGGTCGCGAACAATAAACCAATTAAGACGGTAACGCTGGATGAAGACATATGCTTAGGATGCGGGGTTTGTGTCAGAGTCTGTAATCGCGGATCCATAAAACTTAAGCACAGGAACCAACGAGTAATTACACCTATAAATTCCGTACATCGAATCGTGTTATTGAGTATAGAAAAAGGGAAGCTCCAGAATCTCATTTTTGATAACCAGGCCCACTATAGTCACCGAGCAATGGCAGCGATCCTAGGGGCTATCTTAAAAATGCCGCCTGTCAAACGAATTATGGCAAGTGAGCAGATGAAATCAAAGTATCTCTCGGCTTTAATAAAAAACTATGTGTGACAGGGGTTGTGACAGGGGGACCGTCCCCCTGTCACGCTTGACATTTATTGAAGCATTGTTGCATAATAAAACAACTTAATAATTTGATAGGGGTGCGGTTATTAATAATATGTACACTAAGCGATCCAGCGATGAGGTGTTCAAAAAGGAATAATCGCCGAAGTAAAAGGCTGTGGTATAAGGACTTTTACTGGTTATGTATTGAATAAGTACATGACTGTCACCTAAACGTTAGGTGGAGCACTATCTCTATAAATTGGCTTGTATGAAAAAGCAGTTTAGGAGTGCGCTCTTTAAACTGCTTTTTTATTATTGGGAGCATATATTGAAGTAGGAGGAAAGCATTAATGGCAGAAAAAGTATTACCATTTAGTAAAGACCAGTTAGAGGCAATGATCGAGCAATACGGTTCACCGTTTCATATTTATGATGAAGGGGCTATTCGTAAAAATGCCCGTAGGTTAATAGAAGCTTTCAGTTGGGCACCCGAGTTCAAAGAGTACTTCGCAGTCAAAGCAACTCCTAATCCATATATCCTCAAAATTTTACGTGAGGAAGGATTTGGAGCGGATTGTAGCTCTCTTGCAGAACTTATTTTGGCAGAAAAGGCTCATATTTTTGATGAAAACATTATGTTCTCCTCGAATAATACCCCTGATTTCGAATATCGAAAAGCTATAGAATTAGGTGCAATTATTAATCTCGATGACATTACTCATATTGATTACTTAGAAAAAAATGTTGGTATGCCTAAAATTATCTCCTTCCGTTATAATCCCGGCAATTTACGCGAGGGAGGAAATGCAATTATCGGCAAACCCGCTGAAGCTAAATATGGCTTAACCAAGTCTCAAATTTTTGAGGCCTATCGAATTGCCCAAGAAAAAGGAGTAGAACGCTTTGGGGTTCACACTATGATTATTTCCAATGAACTTGAAGCGAATTATTTTATTGAAACAGCCAAAATGATGTTTGAGCTCATAGGGGAGATCTATGAGAAGTTAGGGATCAAGATTGAATTAGTTAATTTCGGCGGAGGTATTGGTATTCCTTATCGCCCAGAGCAAGAGCCAGTTAGCCTGGAGGCTATAGGTACAGGAATCAAGAACGCTTACGACAATCTTATTGTAGCTAAGGGGTTAGATCCTTTGAAGATCTCCCTGGAGAGCGGACGTATGATCTTGGGCCCTTATGGCTATTTAGTAACAAAGGTATTGCATAAGAAAGAAATCTATAAAAATTATGTAGGTGTGGATGCCTGTATGGCCAACTTAATGCGTCCGGCTCTCTATGGTGCTTATCACCACATAACAGTCGTAGGGAAAGAGGATTGGCCTTGTGATCACATTTATGATGTAACAGGGGGCTTGTGTGAGAACAACGATAAATTTGCCATAGATAGAGCGTTGCCTAAAATGGACATTGGTGATATTGTCGTTATTCATGATGCAGGAGCTCATGGTCATGCTATGGGATTTAACTATAATGGCAAATTACGCTCAGCAGAGTTGCTCTTTAAAATGGACGGTAGTGTTGAAATGATCCGAAGGGCAGAGACCCTTGAAGATCTTTTCGCTACTTTGGATTTTTCCGGGCTGGAGGATTAGTAAAACCTATTTGTCCCTCAAAGCAAGATAAGTATGTTCTAACAGAAAACAGCAGACTGTTAGTGTCTGCTGTTTTGCTCTATTCAGGTTTTATCAAAACTGTAATGATATCAATAATTATGAGTTCCTATAACCACTGGCTTCCCGAATTTTCCTTCCAGTTTCGCCTTAATACCGTCAAGGTCTATTGGGCAGGCGGCGGTATTTCTTGCCCGGACGATGCACGAACCAATATGAATAGCGTCGATATCTTGCAACAAATAATCAGCCATTTCCATAACTAAATTAACCTTGGGCATAACTAAGCCTGGGCAATCGCCACATCCGCTTATACCCACGATCTTTACGGAGTCATACCCTTTAAATTCACCCTCTTTAAGGTCAGCCGCTTTAAAACACTTCAGGCAAGCTACACAACTTACATCACGAATCTTTGCACAAGAAACAATTAAAATATTGGCCATTAATCTCATCTCCCTTATTTATTAGTTATGAACATTATTCTATAACGAACTCAAAAAATCCTTTTTATAAACCTATCTCAAGCTAAAAATGTCTTTCACAGCTGCGCTTTTCAAGGTAAATATCAGACCGAGTATGAATAAAGTTTTACAAACGAGCATCTGCTAAATGAAGGCAGGTGTTTTTCCTTTAGTGCGACAGATTTATGCTATAATTATTAAAAATTCTTCGAAAGGGGGTCGCTAAAAATGCATCCTCGACAAATCTTGCTATCGTTCAAAGTGATCGATCTAATTATATTAGAAGTTCATAGCCCTCTTTACGAAGAAGCCCGGGATAGATATTGAACAAATCAATAAATACGGAGGAAGCTAAATGAAGAAGATCATGCATATAGTCACAGCTATAGTTTTAGTGAGCTTCCTAAGCCTGGCAGGGTGTTCACCAGTTCAATCTGAATCGGACAACAAGTCCAGCTATCAAACTATTTCCAGTGAAACTGCGAAGAAACGTTTAGATAGTGAAAAAGGAATCATTCTAGTTGATGTAAGGACTGAGGCGGAATATGCAGAAAAGCATATCCCTGGGAGTTTGTTGATTCCAGTTGGGACTATCGAGACACAAGCATCTGAGAAGCTTAAGGACAAGGATGCAACCATATTCGTTTATTGTCGAAGCGGAAATCGAAGTGCTATTGCCGCCCAAGCACTTGCCAACATGAATTATACCAATGTCTTTGATTTAGGTGGTATCAATAATTGGCCATATAAAACAGAAACTACTTCTCGGCCAAATCAATTGCCTGATATAACACCAACGAATGAATCCCAAAAAGCTGAAGCCGAAAAAGTAGTAAAGCCTTTAGAACAAACAAATCTGGACAAGGTACAGCAGCCAGCCCCTACCCCTCAGTTACCTACTAAACCTGCCCCTAAACCAACACCCCAGATCAATGTTCAAATACAAAAAATGTTGGAATCAATCAATTCAGAACGAGCCAAAGTAGGAGTAGCTCCATTAAGTACAGATATTAAGGTAATGGAAGCTGCTCGCATGAAGTCGGAGGATATGGTTAAAAATAATTATTTTTCCCATACTTCCCCAACCTACGGGTCTCCTTTCGATATGTTGAGTAAATTCGGTGTTACCTTTCAAGGAGCCGCTGAAAATATCGCAATGAACTCTTCCGTTGAGGCTGCCCATGCTGCATTAATGGCTTCAGAAGGGCATCGAAAAAATATACTTAATGCCAGCTACAGCTATATTGGAATCGGGATTACAGATAGTCCAAGAGGAAAAGTTTTCGTTCAAATGTTTGTGAAAAAATAGTACCAGAGAACAAAGTCGGTAACATCGGTTCATTATACTTGTTGTAGCATATCAAGAAATACATTCTTATTGACTAGAATCAGGATATCCGCATCATTCCCGAATCGTTAGGCAACAATTCCCCCAAAACGTGTCAAAAGGACCGTCCCCCTGACACGTGACACGGTACAAATTTTTTATAAATTTGGTATTTCTTGAAGGAAACCCAGGAAGTTCAGCGAAAAAGGAAGTTATAAGTTGTATTAGGCGAAGAGTTTATCTAGCTCTACGGAGAGGGGGACAGGGAAGTATGAAAAAAAGTAAGGCAGAGGTTATTATTAGTAAAAGAAAACTGTCCTTAATGAAAAATATACTGCTGCGAATTTTCCTCTTGTCTACCTTCATTGTCGCTATTATCTCCTACATTTCTTATTTCAGCGTTTATACAACTGAGACAGAGAAGAAGTTAGATGAGCTAAAAATGTATGTTTCCGATAGGGTAAGAACAGATAGTGAGATTTTTAAGTTAGCAGAAGATAATTTAAAAGCCTACGAAAAAGAGTTCATGAAGCTTTACCTTTCGGATATTAAAGTGACTGAAGAGGAGTTTTGGACCTACTACTTTGTTGATGATCAGGGTGCGACAAGGATGAAGAGAGAATACTATGATGGCATTTATACTGATGAAGGGAGTTACCTATATGGTATGTCCAGCTTTATCGGCAACAATCAAAGTGTAGCACAACCGGATTTTCAGAGGAGACTTATTCTTGTTAATAAACTCTTGTCTAGGTTAGGGCCAGCCTGGGTCAATAGATTTGCCAATGTTCATGTTGCTTTCCCAGAAAACGCTATAACCTTATTTTACCCAGAAGAGCCATGGGGCTTAAATGCTAGAGCAGATCTACCCATGAATGAGTTAGGAGTTATTAAGGCTGTTAATAAAGCGGATAATCCGGAACGGAAATCTCTATGGTCAGGGCTTTATTATGATGAAACTGCTCAAAAATGGATGATAACCTATATGGATCCAGTTGATTATGGTACTCAGCATCTTATCACCCCAGGCCATGATGTCTATCTTACTGACTTAATGGAGCGGTTACTTGCTGATAATAGTGATAATACTTACAGCTTTATTATCCGTAAAGACGGTTATCTCGTCGCACATCCCAGTGATCCCAGCGATGAGCAAAAATGGGTCGGACAATTATCACTAGATAAAATACAAATACCTCAGGTCAAGGAAGCCTATAAGTTAATCACTGAAGAAATAGGAATGGATACCTCGGAAGTTAAAGTTATATTGAATAAAGTACATGACAGCTATCTCGTGGTAGGAGAGATTGAAGGGCCGGAATGGCTGTTTGTGAGAGTCTTACCAGTAAAATACATTAGAGAAGCTGCTCATGAGGATGCAAAACGGGCCTTTTTTGAAGGAATGATTATTCTTATTGCTATTCTTCTTATAGTTTATTACGTCATAAGATATCAAGCAGAGAAGCCTTTGAAACAGTTGACTAATGCAGCTGAAGTGATCGGTCGGGGAGACTATCAAGAGGTAGCCGAAGCAAAAATGCAACTTCCGATTAATTTAAATAACGAAATTGGTCTACTTGCCAATAGGTTCGTGGAGATGGCTGCCAATATTCAAAATTCTAAGGATAATCTTGAAAGGATCGTAGAAGAAAGAACCAATGCCTTAGAAAAGGCTAATTCTGATCTTATAGAAATGAGTTTACTTGATGGACTTACAGGAATTCATAATCGCAGGTCCCTAGAT
The DNA here is from genome assembly GCF_014237355.1 of Desulfosporosinus sp. Lineage (NCBI taxonomy): Bacteria > Bacillati > Bacillota > Clostridia > Eubacteriales > Desulfitobacteriaceae > Desulfosporosinus > Desulfosporosinus sp. Next base: position 18,847 of record NZ_JABZFS010000009.1, on the reverse strand, counting down.
CGCAGCATAGCGCGGGTTTTTTTGGATGCAAAACAGGGTTTGGGTACATTTTCAGTTATGATGTTAGATATTGACTTCTTCAAAAACTATAATGATAGATATGGGCATGCAGAAGGGGATAATGTTTTAAAAGTTATTGCTAAGACTATAAAGCACACTATCAGAGATGAGGATCGTGTTTTTAGATACGGGGGAGAAGAGTTTTTCGTTATTCTTAACAATGCAGATGTAATAACGGCTAAAGTTATAGCCGAACGTGTTTTAGAGGGTATCCAAAGTTGTAACATAGCCCACGATAAGAGCCCCTATGGAATAGTAACGATTAGTGGAGGAATTGAAGAATATAATAATGCCTTTGCTCACCCAGAAGATGTAATAAAGGCCGCAGATCATAAGCTTTATAATGCCAAGAATGGGGGACGTAACCGTATAGAGCACTGACAATAGAGAAACAAGGGCACAGTTTTTGAAACTCCTTTCATTTGAGAGGGGTTTTTTGTTATGTAATGGGGCTAGGAAGTTTAACACTGGCGATGACATTCATATTACTAAATACATATTATAAGTAAAAGAGGGGGACAGAAATGGATAAACCAACGATTGTATGGAAGGGATCGCCGAACTATAGCAGCCGAAACGGCTATAAAACCCTTGCTATTGTGGATCATATCATGGACGGAACCCTGCCAGGGACGGATTCATGGTTTGCTAATCCTGCAAGTAAGGTTAGTTCTCACTTTGGAGTGGGAAAAAATGGTACTATTCATCAATATGTCAAACTTGAAAATTCGGCTTGGGCTAATGGAAGCGTTAATAAACCCAATTGGCCCCTGCTTATTTCAGGTGTGAATCCGAATTATTATACGGTTTCCATTGAACATGAAGGAAAAAGCGGAGATGTAATGCCTGAAGTTCAGTACCAGGCCACACTAGCACTACACAGGTGGTTAATCGCGACACTGGGAATAACGGTGACACGAGATACTATCATCGGTCATAATCGGATTGACTCAGTCAATAGATCGAGGTGTCCGGGAACAGGCTTTCCTTGGGATCGATTATTTCAGGACTTACAAGGAGGAAACGATGTGTTGAAAGTAGCTGTCTTATTGTATACGAAGGAAGATTTTTGGGCCGGAGTTGATGTAGCGGTGAGGAATGGAAACTGTGCAATATTTGTGAGGGCAGCCGATCTATCTATTCCGGCTGAAGCCATGAGTGCTCAGAAACTAATCGTCATCGGTGGCCCAACGACCAAACACCCTAACGAAGTTTTGTTGAGTGGGAATGATAAATATCAGACAGCCGCGGCCGTGGCCAAGTATCTGGGGTGATTGTGATTATTGACTCTTTATGTGCATACACAAAGGGCGCCAATCAGGTTTTAAACTGACTGGTGCCCTTTGTGTAGTCGTACTATGGTCTACCCATCGTTATCCAGGATAATCGATGGAGATCCATCAAAGGATGTTTTGAGTAGACCCCCATGCCGCTTAGGCTGTAATGCTAAGGAATGAAACAATAGTATTGGGTCAAGATACTTCACTGCGTTCAGTATGACATAGTGCAGCGTCATCCTGAGCATGGCGAAGGATCTTTTTTTTGGTAGATGTCTGAGAAATCTTTACAACCGTACTATCTAACGGGTCTTTGACATAAATGGTAAAGAAGAACAAGCTCATTAGCTAGGGGAGAATGATGTATGAACGCCGGAAAAAGAATGACTGCGTTTTTAGTTTTGAGTATGTTTCTAGTAACTATGGCCCTTTATCCTGTAAGGGCACAAAGCACCTCTAGGGATAACGGCAAGAAAACTATGAATCTTGTTATTGTGCTAGACAGAACGGGAAGTTTGCAGCAATCAGATCCGCATAGGTTGTCTTCGGAGGCAGCTAAGTTAATTGTTGACTTAATGGCTGAAAAGGGGAGTAAGATTGGATTTGTTCAGTATACGGATAAAGTCATCGATCGACTGGATATAACCGATATCAATGGTCAAGGCGCAAAAAACAAGTTTAAAGCTTACATCGATGGGTTAGGTCTGCCGAAGGGACAGAGTACGGATAGTGCCTCAGGCCTTAAAGAAGGGGTTTCAATGCTTGCGGGATCACACAGGTTAGAAAATCCGGTCATCCTCCTCTTAACCGATGGAAAGAATGATTTCGATGGCAGTGACAGAACCCCGGACATTTCCCAACGAGACCTGGAACAGGCTCTCGAGACAGCTAAGAGCAAGGGGATTCTCGTCTATACCATTGGACTCAATGCGGATGGTTCAGTGGATAAGGATCTGTTGTCACGTATAGCCAAGGAGACGGGAGGGAAGTCGTACATCGTTGATAGGGCTAACGATCTTCCTGATATTATCACCAATGTCTACACGGACGCTCTAGGCTACAAATTGATGTCCCTTGGAGCAGACCGAATTAAACTAAATGGAAAATTTGACACGTATAATTTTGACGTTACCAATAGGAGTGTGGTAGAAGCCAATATCGTGATCTATAGGAATAAGGATGTACAAGTAAAGCTTATTAAGCCAGATGGTACAGAGGCTTCTTGGGACAACAAGAGGTTTATCGCAGCCCCTTCACAGAACTACATTTCTTATAAAATTATCAATCCCGATCAAGGAAAATGGAGGTTAATGGTCCAGGGAGCTCCCAATGAAGAGGTTAAGATCAGCCTAATTTATAACTATGATTTAGAGATCCAGATGGATCCGCCTTCGTCTATTGAGATGACAGAAGGAAAACCTCTGGAAAAGGCGAATCCTCAGCACCCCTTTCCTTGGAAAAAGCTAGCCTACACACTAATAGGGATTCTAGCAGCCCTCGCCTTTGTTGTTTTATTGTTTAAATGGATTACAAAGTTCATTGAAAACACCCGGCCCAAGCTTCTTTTCGGCAAAATCAATCTGAAAGTCATCAATACTACCACAGGTAGGGAAGAACTGCGCAAAAGCAAAACCCTTGCGCCTTACGGGACGTCAGTTACCCTCAGCGTATTAGCAGAGAATCCAGAGAGTGTGCTTAAATCCATAGTTCTTGTCAGAAATGGGCAAGGAGTCTACCTTACCTACAGTGACGCTGGCAGTAAGGGTCTGTCAGTCAGCGTCAATGGAGAAAACGTTGGACCAGGACAGAGGGTTTTGTTAAGTAATGGATGTTCTATTAGGATTATGGCGCTTATGGACTCAATTAAGGTAGAAGGCAGATATAGTGCGTTCTAATCTACAAACAAAAATTAGGTAGGTGCATAAGTTAATGGATATGCGTTTAGCGGAAAATCTCAGCCAACTCCGGCTCAATAAAAGTGGGATAACCAGTGACTTATCCAGGGTTGATCCTATCCCCAATCCAATCCTAGTCATTGGGTTGGGTGGAACAGGTTTAACAGCTCTGAGCAAAGTAAAGAATGCGGTTTACCGTCGTTTTAACTTGCCCCGTGATAGTGCGACTGGGCACCTCAAAGATAAACCGGAAAATATTGAGTACCTCGGCTTGGATACAGATGAGCATATCGTTTATGACGAGGATAAAAACTCTGGCCGGTCCATCGAGCTTAACACCTCGACCGAGTTCCTTAGGATTTATACTCCAGCAGTACCCAGGATGCTTGCAAATCGTGCCGGTTTGCCCCAGACCATCACGGACTGGTTAAGTCCTAATTTAAGTCCGAATGATTTCGACCAAGGCGCTAATGGAATCCGTCAGATGGGTAGATTGGCCTTATTCTTACGAATCACCGATATTGTAAACATAATTGAGCGTAAGTTAAACAGCCTGCTGCAAGGCAAAAAAGGTAATCTTTATGTCTTTATACTAAGTGGTGTATCCGGTGGGACCGGTGGAGGAACCTTTCTTGATATTCCATATATCATCCGCTGTGTTGCCCAGCAGCTTGGTGCTTTAGATCGGCTAAAGACCATAGGTTATCTATTTTTGCCAGATGTCAATATGAAAGAAAACAAAGCAGATTTTGTCCAATCCAATGGCTTTGCGGCCCTCAAAGAACTTGATTACTGGATGACGGATCACGGCCAACCCTTTGTCCAGAAGTATACGAACAATTATTCCCACAGCACAGCTGCAACCCCCTACGACTACTGTTACCTGATATCTTCCATTGACAAGAATAACATTCTACTAACGGACACCAAAAGTACCTGCATGGAAATCGTCAGTGAAAACCTGGTTCATTTTATTAGTAAAGGTAAGGTTCAGAATACGACCTTTACTCTGCCCGCTTTTTTGTCTAATTTGGACCAAATAAAACTCAATGTATTTTCCGGTACAAAGCCTCCCTTTCAAGCAAATTACGAGTACTTTATTCTTGGGGCCAGTTCCTATGAGATTCCAATCGAACAAATGATGAACTATGCTGCTCACGTTTTAACGGAACGGATGAACGTCATTTACGATAATACTCCAGGCGCTGGGGACATAGGGGCTTTTATCGAAAAGGTAGAACTAGGACACGAGGATTTAATCCAGCGCTATTTCGCTGATGGTCAGAGTCTTTTAGCCGAATGGCAGCAAAACCCTTACTATTGCGTAGATAATGCGGGGAAAATTAATCTCGATGAACAGCTATCGAAGGAAATGCGAGCCTTCTTAGACCACCTTCAAGATAACAAAAATAGAAAAAATGCTAAAGAAGCCGCCAAGGATTTGAAGGACAGAATTAAGAAAGAGTTGGATCAGTTGTTCGTCAATCCAGAAAAGGGACCGATTTTTGTCAATCGAATGCTGTTCTCACCTGGTGAAGATTGTGTGTTGCGAAGAATTGATCAGCTAATTTACGAAGCCGAAGAGGAACAGAAACATAAGGAGAAAGAATGGCAGATAAAAAAAGAAAGTGCAGCCCTTCTGTTTCCCAAAACCCTTCCCTCACTCTTAAATTTCGGGCGTAAAAACAGTTGGGAAATCTATATCAAGACTAAAATCGAGGAGTATAAAGCTGCAATAGTGGTTAAAGTCATTAATGACCTTGTACTGCCAATGTATGAGGAACTTACTAATTATCTTCGGAAGCTTCACGCAGACCAATACCAGGTATGGGTTGATATTTTAGGACATCTTTATAAGGTGCTAAAAGCAAATGCTGAGATCGTTACCAGCTTAACAATGACCAAGCAGACTAAAGAAGAGGTTTCTACCTGGAGTGTTCTTGATCCAAAGGATTGGGCTAAAGAAATTGATGAACTGGTAAATAATAAAAGCCGAGAACAAATGCTTTATATAACCCAGGAATTTTTGATAAACCTACATCAAGACACGCCTTATTGGATCGATCATCAGGGTAAAGAATCCGTTAGGATTCTGTCAAATTTCGTCTCGAATAAGTTTAGTCAGGTAGCTCTAAAAAGCCTGGAAACCTATTTGCAAGAAAAATACAGCGGCATGACCTTTGAGGATATTGTTTCGCTGGAAATTGGTCCTAGATTACATAGTGGCTCAGCACCGACGTTTCATATGGATAACACTGTGACCGCGAGTTTAAATGACTTTCCTACCCACTTTACAGTTTCCATACCGGAGAATTGCGAAAAACTGCACAGAGCCTTTTTGAGTTATGTGGAAAGGGCAGAGGTCAAAGGGACGCCTGAACAAGTCGCTAGCAGTGAGATAAAACACAGCATTTACTGGGTCAATACCTCGATTGGAGTTCCTCTCTTTGCCTATAGCAGACTAAGGAGTTTAGAGCTAATCTATGAATATCGGGCCCCAAATGACCCCGGTATTCACCTTCATGACGAATGGCGTGCTTTTCCCTCGCCTTTTCCCGATAAGGCTGATCCCCTTCATCGAAGAGAGAGGAATAGAGAGAAAAGGGAGTTGTTCAAGCGAGCTTTAGAACTAGGTATTATCGTCGAAGACAGTAAGGTTAAACCCAAGTTTGCTATCAAGGAACTTTCAACCGTCACCCTTCAGAATCGTTCCCGGATTCTTGACAGGCCCCTTCAACGAATTCCAATTTTCCAAAGTATCGATCTTGAATCAGCCGAGGACAACTTTTTGCGGGTTCCCAGTTATTCGGACCTTGTAAGTCGGCAAGTTGAGGAACTAGAGCAGGTAGACCTAGAGCTTGAGAGACAGAAACAAATGCAGCAGGAAGAAAAATTAAGGCGGGAGAGACTGAACGATTTAATCTTGGCTCTGGTCAGTGGAACCCTCTACTGGGCAGGGCCCAAGCTGGTTTATCATCATGCCCCAGAAGCGGAAGCTTGGACCCCCTTAGTCGATAAGTTAGAACATGAAGATTATTATTTAGTAGCCTTTGAAACCTACAGAAGCAAGACTGAACGTCAGATTCAAAAATTTGTGGTGACTGAAAGAGCAAAACGGGATGGGATGGATGCAGGCAAAATTAAGGAACGGTTAATCGAGCTAAGAGAGGAGTTTGCAGGGCTCAAGGCTCATTTCGACAATAAGAAACTTGATGGTAAAGCAGTCGATGAAACAAACCTGGCGTTTTTGACGGAGGTCCTAGACAGGGTTAACTTCTTAACGAGCGTTTACTGAGCGGAGGGTGGTATATGCTCAATAGTTTAGACTTAAAGACTGAAGCCATACTTGCCGAGCTAATCCGCAGGTATATTGACCAGGAGCATCTCGAACTGGAGCATAGAGGGGAACCGGGAACAGTGCCTAACCTTAACTCTTGTGTACTATTGTTGGGCATAGGTAACCACGGAGCAGGAACCGTCTCCCGAATCATGAGGCAGCTCTATAGGATCGGGGTCGTTTCTGAAGACTATCTCGGTCTAGCCTTAGTTGACGGAAATTATCCAGAAAGAGATGATCAGATTGAGTATGTCGTTATGGAAGATTGCAGAATACGGCGGAATAGAGTTCAAGAGAAATTGTTGGAGAGGAAGGATTACATTCTAGGAACTTTGGAAGCCCTTAATACAAGGCTTACGAAGGTCATAGCAAGAACCAGTGCCAATATTAAGATTTACGTCGTCAGCGATTTGTCTGAGGACTTATTTGCAAGCTGTTCAATTCTGGTGTGTATGTTGGAAGATCATCTGAATCGTTTTTTTGTAGCTAATACCGGCATCGAAGTTACGGGACTGTTTTTTCAAAGCGCTATGCTGAGAACCCAACAGGAACAAGCCAAAGTCTTTGCTTCCTGGCAAGAAATCAGGTTTATGTCTTCCCCCGACTTTAAACTAAACATCGAACTGGGGGACCTAGTTGCTTGCAGAACAAACAGGATTACTCGTGAAAGGCCCGTTTTTGCCATAGTTTACTTGTACTCAGATTTTAACGAAAACTTTTCTCCCATCCTGAAGACCAGCGAAGGGGGGGTTAGTGTGGCGGAGATGTTGGGTATGCTTGTTTATTTAAAGAGTAGTTCACAGTTTAATGAAGCAAGAATTTTTAACTCACTTCAAATGCCTTCAGCAGCTGTGGCTAATGGCCTGCCACGTTATGCCGCAATAGGGTATAGTAAAAAATCAATTAAGATTTCCCCGATCTTTAGCGAGACTTGTTGGTACCTATTGCATAAAAACCACAAGCTTAGCAAAATCAATTCAGTCTGCATCAGTCAGGACTGGGAGACAGTACTAAAGGAATTGGAAATTGATAACTCTGGGATAGAGACACTAGAAGCTGACGTCTATTCTTCTGTTAAGGAGACACTTGAAGAAATCGCAAAACTTCCCCTTCGCTTAGAACGTAAGGTCCTCAAAGAACTACAAGCGGAACCCTTGGAGATAGCTGAAAAATTGCTCATGAATGATAACGTCAAGGTTGTTTTTCAAGAAAGAATCCTAAAGGAGGTTGAAAAACTTACAGCAGAGTATCTCCCGATGCAATTAGAGAAGTTTGCAAAAATACTAAAAGGTTATTTACAAAACGAACGGCGTGGTTTGTATTTTGTTAAGAGATTGTTAAAATCGGAGGAAGAGAACGACAAGCAGAGTCTTAGTAAGTACCTTGAGATTAAAATCAAGGAGTTCATGACAAAGCGCGATTCTTTACGCCTGAGAGCAGACCGCGCCTCTAAAATGGCTTTGTCCAGATTGGAAATAGAACCTGATAAAAAAGGCTTGCTAGGCTTAGGAAACCAGAAAAATAACTTTTTACGATGCTTAGTTGAAGTTAAATATGAGTTACTGCAAAAGGCGTTTGTTTACGACAAACTAAGAGAAATCTTTGAGGGCTACTATGGTTATACCCATAATCTTCATGCACTTATCCTTAACCAGGAAGAGAACATCTCAAGTTTGGAGAAAGCCTTGAAGAATATTAGCAACACTGAGAGGATAAAACAGATTGCAGCTGGCGAGGACGGTCTAATTGACTTATTTAAAGATCAGTTAAATGAAAACAAACAACCAATGAACGAGCTATTTGTAAAGATTTTTCGAGACAGGGATCTGAGTGTATTTCAGGAAAAGGGGGATTTTTTAGAAGTATTAATTAAAGCTTTATTTGATAATACGAAACAGCTTCTAAGACAAACCAATATTCAAACCCTTTCCCTGGAACAACTGTTGGAAAGTTTAGCTCAAACCCAGCCAGCTAAAGGAAAACAGATGGTGGAAGACCTTTATGCAAACTGCAATCTTGCCTTGAGTTTGAGTAAAGGGGTAATGGCAAGGCAGCCTGAAATCCATTACTACTTCTTTAACAATCAGGACAATTCCAGTCTGCGCAGTTACATTAAGGGGCTTTTCCAAGACAAGCCCAACGATGTTTCATTTGTGAACTATAAGTCAATAAAGAGTATACGCATGATCAAAGCCTGCTTTGGTTTTGACCTTAAGGATATCTATTTTTATCGGAATTATGAGGAGGTCTACGAAAGGTTTAGGCAAGACCTATAATATAGAGTTATTACTTAAGCATATTATTCTCTGTAAGAAATTGTTTGACTTTAGCAGTGTATTCTTGCTTATTTGTCAGATAAGACATAGCATGCTCTGCCCCAGGAGATATATAGATACTTTTGGGTCCCTTGTTTCTTAAGTATAACTCTAAGGACATAGAAGCTGGTATAAAGGTATCGTTACTGCCATGGATAAACATTATGGGAGTTTTTATCTCACCGATTACCGTGATGGGTGATACGGCATGGAGTGAAAAGTTTGACTTTCTCAGGGCAACAATATTTGCATAAAATAATATGAATTCTCCATAAGGTTGAAACCTTGGTCTCAAATCACCTGTGAGTTTAATATTAAGTAATTCCCTTAAATCAGAGTAAGGGCAGTCTACCACATAAAAATTAACGTTCTTTTTACGTTGATCTAATTCTGCTTGGAGTAGAGCAGTAATGGCTCCTAAAGATTCCCCATGTACTCCTATAATGGCCTTTGGATTAACCCATTTAACCCATTTTACGATGTTGTCTAGGTCTATCTTTTCGAAATAGCCAAGAGTTATATCATTTCCTCCACTGCTGCCATGTTTTCTAGAATCATAAGCTAAGACATTAAAACCCATGTCAAGATACATATCGGAGAATTTCATGGCCTGCCAACGGTCACTAGCTATGCCGTGAACTAAAATTACCGTATTGTTAGTGGGGGTAGGATTGAATATATATGTCCCTGAAAGCTGATAACCGAAACTCGATTTCAGCGAGACATTGTAGGATTCCAGCTGTGTAAATCTCTCATAATTGAAGCTGGATTTGTAATACTCAAGCCCCGTTGTTTCTGGATTAATAGTTAGCTTGCTAACCTTCTGGTAATATAGATTTCCTATAGATAAGCCTGCTATATTAATGCTAATTACAAAGACAATAAGTAATACAATAAGTATTTTTTTAATAGTTTTTGTTTTGTTTTGATTCATATGTACAGCCCCAAAAATCCTATTTCATCTTAATACTAATATTCATTTCCTCTAAAAAATCATTTACTGATAGAAGACCTGTCATAAATGCTGTAGAAGCTTCAGCTATAGATTTCTCTTTAGCAGGTGATATATTATATCCAAAAAGTCCCGTATTGACATTGCCTTTTTGCTTTACATTCCACATTAATTCGCTTGCTTCTAGGTTTGGGTCTATACTCCGTGTCCATCCCATATAGTCCAAGTTATATATAATGGCACCTTCGCCAAGACTTTCATATAGATACTTGTTGTAATATTTGGACATTTCTACAGCAAGGTTTATACTTTCTGCAGGATGATTGGTTGAAGATGAAACTAATAAACCAATATCTTTCTTAGTGCCGCCAGAAACGACCCTTTTCGGATTTGAGCCATTAGTTTCGCAGGGCTGGGGGTAATATAATACTCTAACCTTCCCCTTTAATTGATTGTTAGCCATGTTTAGCTTATTGGAAGTAGTGCAATATATGGCTGCTTTAGAGGAATAGAAAAGATTTTCAGCTTCTTCATCTGAAATAGTTTCAACGTTTTCTTGAAATGCACCTAACTCGATCAGTTGTTTAACTGATGTGGCGGCTTGACGAAACGTTTCTCCAGAAAAACCATAATTACTTTTTAATAGTTTACTTGTAATTTCATTATCTATAGTACATGCAAAACCTTCTATCATGTTATATACAGATACCCCATTTTTGCCACCAATAGCTATGGGGACTATGCCTCTTTCTCTAAATTGTTGTGCAGCAACCTTTAGTTCTTCAAAACTATCTGGAATTTTTATATCATTTACAGAAAACAATTCAGTATTTATTAGCATGATATTATAATGTGCTTCATCTATAGGTACGGCATATATATGTTCATTATCTCTGATTACTTTAGTGGTTGGAATAACCATATTCCAATAGCCCATATCGGTGAGTGCGTTTTCTAAGAGTTGGATTCTCTTCGTGGAATAAAGTTCTTTAGTAAAGCTTCCATCCCCAGAATAGAATACATCCGGAGGGGTATCTGAACTCATCATCACTTTTATTTTGGTATTATAGGTATTTGTATCTCCCGTTACGAAGCTCAAATGAATATTGTAATCAGATAGACGTTTTATATCAGCTTCAAAATTCTTGAACGCTTCCTGCTTTTTAACATCGTCAAAAGGAATAACACACTCTAAAGTCACCGTTTCATTAATATTTTTTACTGGTAATATTACCTGTTTTTGCTCACTGCTACAGGATACCAGTAAAGGCAAAGCCAGGATCAAACCTACCCTACAAATTCTATTAATCTTGTTAAGCATCTACCCAGCAACTCCCAACTCACCTTGCTATCTTCTGAAACTACTACCTAATATCTAAGGATATTGCTTTTTGACTTAGGTTATACATGGCAATGTAATCGTTCGTTTCGGAGGGCAAATTTTCCATTCTGCCATGATTTTAGATAATATTAAGAGTGTTCAATGTATACAAAATTATACTTTTATTGTAAATGAACTATTGCACAAGTAATTTTAGAATGGTACTATAACAAGGGTGAAAACTTAAGGTTTTTTTGTGCTTCTAGACAGAAGCAAAAAAAGGGGAGGGGAAAGAATGAGAAAAATGAAAAGAATTGTTGCACTTGTTCTGGCAGTAGCTCTAGTCGGTATTTCTTTAACGGGCTGCGGTTCCAAGACTAGTAGTGACGCAGCACCAAAGGCCAACGATACCCTAATCTATGCTCAGGGCGCTGAGCCAAGAGGACTGGACCCGGCACTGGTTGACGATGGCGAATCAGCTAAGGTAATGATCAACATCTATGAAGGACTTCTGAAGTACGCCAAGGATTCGACAAAGGTTGAACCATCTCTAGCTAAGAGCTGGGATGTAAGCCCAGACGGTCTTACTTATACCTTCCATCTGCAAGAGGGGGTTAAATTCCATGACGGCACTGATTTCGATGCCGAAGCCGTGAAATTTAACATTGACCGCCAAATCCCTCCGCAAGTGACTGAGGACATGGCTTACGGATCCTTTGTTTATGGCTCCGTAAAAAGTGTAGAGGTAGTGGACAAGGCTACTGTTAAAATCAATTTAACAGCTCCTAGCACACCGTTCCTCAATAACCTGGCTATGGTTATGAGCGCGCCAATGGTTAGCCCAAAGGCCTTAAAAGAAAACAACAACAATGTTAACCAAGCTCCAGTCGGCACAGGTCCTTACAAGTTTGTAAAATGGGCAAAAGACGAAAACATCGTGTTAGTTGCAAATGATGAATATTGGGGAACCAAAGCCCTAACCAAGAACGTTATCTTCAAATTCATCAAGGACAATTCCGCACGTGTCGTTGCTTTAAACAATGGCGAGGCTGATATGATTGACGGTATTGATGCCACAGTTGTTAAGCAGATCACCGACGCTGGCAACAAGATCTTCCAAGCTCCAGGTATGAACATCAACTATATGGCTTACAACACCTCTAGAGCACCCTTTAACGATGCTAAGCTTCGCGCAGCTATTTCTAAATCTATCAATGTCCCAGAAATGGTAGAGAGCCTCTATCAGGGTTACTCTGAACCTGCAACTTCCATTTTACCGACCTTTATGGAAGGTTATGACAAGAGTATCTCTCAAATTGCCTATGATGCAGAGGCTTCAGCAAAGGCAATCAAAGAAGCAGGATTAACCTCCGTTAAAATCATGACCTATACCAACCCAAGACCCTATAACTCTGCTACTGGACAAGCTCTCGCTGAAGCTATTCAGGGTTATCTTTCCAAAGTTGGCGTTACTGCTACCATTGATTCCTATGACTGGACAACTTACAAGGAAAAGTTAAAAGCAGGGGATTATGACATCTGTTTCTATGGTTGGATTGGGGATAACGGAGACCCAGATAACTTTATGTATCTGTTAGCTCACGAAGATCCCACCATGAACGTTGCACTCTACAAAAATGAAGCGTTTAACAAGTTAATCGCTAAGGGTATTGAAACTCCTGCCGGCGCCGACCGCAGTGCAATTTACACCGAGTTAGAAAAAATTGCCGCTGCTGACGCTGCATGGCTTCCGATTTCCCACGCTGAAACACTTTGTGCCTACAGACCTAATATCAACGATTTCTATTTCCATATGACCGGTGTGACCCCGTTTGCCGGAGTATCAAAACAATAAAAGACTGAACGTGCTTATTAATTTTAAGCTGCCGAGAACCGGTTTTTAAAACCGGTTCCCGGTTTTGTTTTTTAAGTTAGTCGGAGGAAAATTACTCCATCCCCATGAAAGGTTGTTGTCTGATGCTCAGATATATCATTAAACGAATCTTGATGTTAATTCCCGTATTGATTGGGGTTTCCATAATTGTATTTCTCATCATGCGCGTGTTTTCACCGGATCCCGCTCCGATTGTTTTGGGCCAGCATGCAACACAAGCATCTGTCGATGCGTGGCGACAGGCCAACGGACTGAACGATCCGATTTACCTGCAATACTTCAATTTTATTACTGGCGCCATAACTGGTGATCTTGGTACATCCTACTACACTAAAGCGCCCGTCCTTAAAGAGATTTTTTCCCGCTTCCCAGCCACCATTGAATTAGCATTGCTAGCGATATTATTAGCTTCGGTGTTCGGGATTCTTATCGGTGTGATTTCAGCAGTGAAAAAGAATTCGATTTTCGATAATGCCGGTATGTTCCTTGCACTAATTGGTGTTTCAATGCCGATTTTTTGGCTTGGAATTTTGCTGATAATTTTCTTTTCAGGTACTTTGCATTGGCTTCCTTCAAGCGGAAGAATCGACCCTTTGTTGCAACCAGCAAGTGTTACGGGGTTTTACTTAATTGACAGTCTGATCTCAGGCGATATGTACGCCTTTCGAGATGCTTTTGAGCATCTGATCCTCCCGGCTAGTGCCCTAGCGATGTATTCCATGGCCATCATAGCTAGGATGACTCGTTCCAGTATGTTAGAAACCTTGCAGCAGGATTATATCCGGACTGCTAGAGCTAAAGGGATTTCCGAAGGCAGAGTGATTGGCAAGCACGCCCTCCGCAATGGACTGATTCCCATTGTCACGGTTATTGGGTTGCAGCTTGGCAGCCTTCTCGGTGGTGCCGTGTTGACAGAAACCGTGTTTTCCTGGCCGGGAATCGGGGCCTATACTGTAGCTTGCATTCTAAAGTCGGACTTTCCAGTGGTGCAGGGGGTCGTATTGCTCATTGCAACTGTTTTCGTCCTCGTAAATCTAATGGTCGATGTGATCTATGCGTTCCTTGATCCGCGTATTAAATATTCTAAGAAAGAGGTGTAGCTTGTATGCCAAAAGATATTAGTACGAGTTCAGATAAGAATTCGATACAGGCTGCAGAATATGTGGAAAAACCGGAATCGCAGCTAAAAGAAATGTGGGCAACCCTCAGGCAGAATAAAGCCGCTGTTGTGGGCTTATTTATCATTGGTATGCTGACTCTAATTGCTGTAACAGTATGGGTCAGTGAACTCATTGGAGTACAGATTTTACCCTATGATCCCAATTATTCGGACATGTCCAAAAGCTTTATCTGGCCCAATGCCGAGCACTGGTTTGGAACAGATCAACTGGGCAGAGACATGTTTAGTAGAATCCTAGACGGTACAAAGATATCCCTCTTTGTTGGAGTTGCAGCCGTTGCAATCTCACTTTCCATCGGGGTTCTCTTAGGATCTATAGCGGGATACCGCGGCGGAAGAACGGATGCCTTCATTATGCGAGTAATGGATGTCATGCTGGCCATCCCCTCGATTTTGTTAGCTATTGCCTTCATGGCAGCCTTGGGCAAGGGATTGGACAAAGCGGTTATCGCTATCGGTCTAGTGTCTATTCCGGAATATGCTCGTATCGTGCGTGGAAGTATTCTATCTGTCAAAGAAAATGACTATGTTCAAGCAGCGAAAGTCATCGGCAACGGAGACAGTCGTATTATTTTCAAGCATATTTTACCGAATATTATTTCGCTAATTGTTGTCAGGGCTACCCTAGGGGTATCCAGCGCTGTACTGGACACTGCTGCACTTGGCTTTTTAGGTTTGGGCGTTCAGCCGCCATTTGCTGAGTGGGGCGATATGCTGGGCAGGGCAAGGGGCTTTATTTTCACAGCACCCTACACACTGATTTTCCCCGGAATTGCCATCACCATTACTGTACTGGCTTTTAATCTATTCGGCGACGGGCTTCGAGATGCACTTGATCCGAAATCCAGAATAAAATAAGGTGGTGAATAGGATGTTGCTGGAAGTTAAAAATTTAAGAACGGAATTCAAACTGAAACGTGGTACTGTAACGGCAGTCGATGATATCAGTTTTACCATAGATAAGGGTGAGATTTTGGCCATCGTTGGCGAATCAGGCTCCGGAAAAAGCGTAACATCCCTCTCCATTATGGGACTTTTGCAGAAACCGGGCAGGGTTGCCGGCGGAGAGATTAACTTTAAATCTCAAGACTTAAACAAGATGAGCCAAAAGGAACTGCAAAAAATCCGGGGTAATCAGATTTCTATGATTTTTCAAGAACCGATGACGTCCTTAAATCCGGTTTGGCGCATCAAAGATCAGATCATGGAAAACATCATGACTCATATGAACATTTCCAAAAAAGAAGCACTGGCACGCACAGTCGAAATGCTCGATACGGTGGGCATCCCTTCCCCGGCAGAACGTGCTAATGACTATCCCCACCAAATGAGCGGCGGAATGCGCCAGAGGGTTATGACAGCCATGGCACTTTCCTGCGACCCAGAACTGTTAATTGCTGATGAACCTACAACGGCTCTGGATGTAACCATTCAAGCCCAAATTTTAGAATTACTTTATCGCATGCGGGAAAAGTTTAATATGGCTGTTCTGCTTATCACTCACGATTTAGGTGTTGTTTCCGAGGCAGCTGACCGCGTCATCGTAATGTATTGCGGAAAAATTGTAGAGGAAGCCGACGTTAAGAGCCTGTTTGCTCAACCTCTGCATCCTTACACTGTGGGTTTGCTGAAATCCATTCCTCAAATCGATGATGAGAGTGATGAACGGTTATATATGATTAAAGGTATGGTACCTAATCCTTTGAACATGCCCTCAGGCTGTTCCTTCTCCGATCGCTGTGACAGCTGCATGGACCGCTGCACCAAGGAAGTACCGAAATTGCAAGAAATCAATGGACATAAAGTGCGTTGCTTTTTATATGATAAAGCCAAGGAAGGGGAACTGAACGTAAAATGAATGAAGTATTGATGAAAGTTCAAGACCTTTCCAAACATTTTACCATTGAAACCAATTTTCTCGGTAAACCTCTTTCCGTTTTAAAGGCAGTTGATGAAGTGTCCTTTACCATTAAAAAAGGAGAGGCCTTTGGTCTGGTCGGCGAATCCGGCTGTGGAAAAACAACCCTAGGTAAAATACTTGTTGATCTGTATAGCCCAACAAGCGGAAAGATATTTTTTGAGGGTAAGGAACTGTCTGCCCTGAATAAAAAGCAGCGCCGATCCTATTGTAAGGATATCCAGATGATTTTCCAGGATCCTTATGCTTCTTTAAATCCCAGAATGACTATTGGGGATATCATCGCTGAACCCATCATCATTAATAATCTGTTACCGCCCAGTGAAGTAGAAGAGCGTGTCATCTATCTGTTAAACTGTGTGGGCCTGGCAAGGCACCAACGCAATCGCTATCCCCATGAGTTCTCTGGCGGTCAGCGGCAGCGTGTGGGTATTGCTCGTGCCTTGGCAGTGGAGCCCAAGTTAATCGTCTGCGATGAACCGGTTTCCGCCTTGGATGTTTCTATTCAGGCCCAAGTATTAAACTTGCTCGATGATTTAAAGGCAGAATTCGGGCTTACCTACCTGTTTATCGCTCATGGTTTAAACGTTGTCAAACACATCAGTGACCGAGTGGGCGTTATGTATCTAGGTAAACTCATGGAAATAGCACCGAAAAAGGAGCTTTACGCCAACCCCTTGAACCCTTACACTCAAGCCTTGCTTTCCGCTATTCCAATCATTAATCCAGAGAAGAAAAAGGAACGCATTATTTTAAAGGGGGATGTGCCTAGTCCCATTAATCCGCCCTCCGGCTGCCGCTTCTGTTCCCGCTGTTTTAAGGAGTTAGATCGCTGCAAACTAAATGCACCGGCCCTAAGAGAGGTTTCCCCTGACCATTGGGTAGCCTGTCATTTGTATGACTAAAAAAATGCCAATAAGACTAGTTCAAACGGGGACGGCCTTTATGAGGCAGGTCCCTGTTTGATGTTATATCATCATTATTACCCATATTAGTGCTTTTGTCGGCCAGTTGCTTATAAGGTGATGCTGTATATATTTAGGGAATGTATATGATCCAATTGTTTCAGTAGGAAAGTTATTGTCAATGATAGATGAAAAAGGTATATTTAGATAAGATTATTGAGAAAGCTGAAGAAACATGGTTCTAGTTTCTATCTCAATAATAGTCTTAAGAGGAATGGATGTAGAGTATTATGGGAATTAAATGTGATTGGAATCAGAGATACACCACTATCGCAATGTACAGCTTTATTGTCATTGCGTCTAGCATCCTGTTCTTTCTTATTATGTCGGGACTGGACAACGTCACCCGAGTATTAGCTAGTTATTTTTCTGCTCTTTATCCCTTTATTTACGGGTTCGTCATTGCCTATCTGGTGAACTTCTTCTTAGTCTACATCAAAAAACAGTTGGGCAAGGTTCAAGGGATGAGAAGTGTGAAAGAATCCCAGTTCCATATTCTATGCCTATTCCTGGCTTATCTAGCTGCCGGTTTTCTTGTTTACCTTTTCCTCGCCTTTATTTTCCCGCAGCTCATGGCAAGTATCACCGGCCTTGTCAGAAACATCCCGGACTATATTCGCTCCTCCACGGAATACGTTAAAGATATATCGGAGGGTATCCTTCTTCCTCCGGAAATCGTGGCTTTCATTAATAATCGTTTAGACGAACTGGCAGTCTTTATCAGCGCTATCGCTGGAGATATGGTACCCTTAGCCCTATCCATCCTTCGAAATACTGCCCTCTCAGTTTGGAATATTTTCCTCGGGATCATCATCTCAATCTATCTGCTGGCAGAAAAAGATCGGTTTATTAGTTTGGCTAAGAAAGTTAACTATAGTATCTTTAGCCTGACATTGGCAGACAAAATCCTGGAGCTTTTAAGGCGAACCCAAAAAATCTTCAGTAAGTTCCTTGGTGGAAAAATCCTTGATTCATTGATTATCGGATTGATTACCTTCATTATCCTAACCGTTGTGGGTATGCCCTACACTTTGCTGGTTTCGTTTATTGTTACTGTAACTAATATCATACCCTTCTTCGGTCCCTTCATCGGAGCTATTCCTTCAGTGATCATCATCTTCTTTGAATCGCCGGTCATGGCCTTATGGTTCCTGCTCATCATCTTTATCATCCAGCAGCTAGATGGGAATGTCATCGGGCCGAAAATCCTTGGAGATTCCCTAGGTATCTCTTCGTTCTGGATTCTCTTTGCAATCCTGGTAGGTGGTAAGTTCTTTGGGTTTATAGGCTTGATCATTGGAGTACCGCTTTTTGTGCTTATCTACTCCATCATCAAAGAGATTGTGGAAATGCGCTTGAAAGCCAAGGGACTTCCGGTGGACACGAAGGATTATCAGAATAAGTAGAACCGGTCAATTTCAAAGTTAAACCTATACTCTATCTGTACCATAAGTAACAACTCCATAAAGAACACCGTAAAGATAACGGGTCCTTTCTTAATCAGTTAAGAAAGGACCCGTTTTAAATCCACTGCGCTTTTGTCATTTTGAACGAAGTGAAGAATCTTAAGCCCTAGATCCTTCGCTATCGCTCATTACTCCAAGTTCAATCGTTTACTTAAAATGAAATTGGTTACCGCAAAGTAAGCTGAGCCTAGGAGTGCATTGAAAACTATTCCTAGAGCAAAGGCCCATTGAAGGACCTGTTGGAAGCCAATGAAATCATTAGGGGAG
>NZ_JABZFS010000012.1:0-11058 GCF_014237355.1 Desulfosporosinus sp. | reverse complement strand
AGAACGTTTATGAATCTTTTGATAAAGGAAGCAGATTCGAAGGAATTCATGGATAGAACAGGTGAGATGATTGAACAGGTAGCCCAGCAAACAGGGATTCGGTTCCCTCACGTCCTAGAAAGGTACATTGAACTTGGGATACTGTCTCTACGTCCAAGGGATGCTTGGACGGTTACGGAGGCGACTACAAAAGCTTTAAAGGTTCGAAGCTTTAACTGCAGTTTAAGTAAGTTTTTGGCTGATCAAGGAATAGAGGATTGTCAGGTTTTTTGTTTGGCAGCTAATGAGGTCGCTGCCCAAAAAGCTGGAACCAAGGTGAATATAACTTATAGTAAAGATGCAACGGGCAGTGGGCTATGTGAACTTGCTTTTTGCCCTCAATAAGGAGGATAAGTTGCTTTGCACATTGGACATAACGAGGATGACATAGATCACGAAAGCCTTGCTATGAGACATTTAGGTGAGGGGATTGCTAAAGAAGCTGCGGGTAAGATGCATGAAGCTTTTAATGAGTATATGGTAGCTAATGTTCTCGATCCTCAATTAGAAGTCGCACAGATAAAACTTAAGGAACTTAAACAGAAGCTTGTCTCTGATCGATAAGATCATCTGCAAAAAGGGGAAGGCGAAGTTTTATGATAGGGAAAGAATTAATTGGTCGAGAAAGCGAGTCTGTTGTATTGAAAATTAGGCTCGAGGAAGTGCGTAGGTTTGCCGAGGGCATAGGAATTCCGTTTAATGGTGAGGTACCAGTAACCTATATAGGAACGTTACTTCATGCTGATATTCCAGGGCTTGAACTGACCAATGCTGGAATGATCCACGGAGAGCAAAAGATAGCCTATCGACGTTCTCTCTCTGTTGGAGATAGCCTTACCTATAAACGGCGTATTAAAGATGTTCATGAACGAACCAGCATGCTTGAAAAGATAATGTTAGTGGTACTTGAAACGACTGGTTATGACCTAACAGGCGAGTTGGTTTTTTCCTGCAGTTCGACATTAATAACCCCGGTTAAGGGGAATAAGTGTTTGAATAATTATCAGGTCTCTGATCGAGGACCCATCCGAGAATGGGAACCTAACCACGTCCAAATTCGACAATTTGCTGAGGCTTCCGGTGATTTTAACCCTATTTATTTAGATGACACCTATGCGCGTCAAGTTGGTCTAGAGGGTATGGTAGCGCATGGAACGCTAACTATGGGTCAATTAGAGGCTATGCTAACGGAATGGATCGGCAAAACGGGGAGAATAAGTAAGCTTAATGTTCGTTTCGAGCAGGTAGTTCGTCCAGGGGACAAGATTACCTTTTGCGGCTCTATACGATTACGTACTGAAAAGGTTATAGTTTGCGATATAGTAGCTTACAATAAAAAAGAGGAGATAGTTTTATCGGGTTTGGCACACATAGTAAACTAGTTTAATTAAAGTTGAACAAAAAACATAGTGTTCCTATCGTACTGGAGGCTTTCTGTGCCAAAGCATAGTGCGGGGACCTATCCTACTTCCCCTAGCATAGGAGAAAATGCTTTGTTTAGTGCTTTCTCATGTTCTAGGGTTATTTATTATAATATTTTAAATTATTAAAATAATTGGTCAGAGTTATTTACTTTCAATAGATGCAACCTGTATAATATTGACAGAAGATTTAAATTGGAGGATTAACATGAGTGATAGAGCCCATGCTGTTATAACGAAGGCTTTTCCGCGATGGGATCGAAAACTTCTATTTGAAATCCTCAATAATATTCATGATGTCGTTATGGTTATCGACTTAGATACAAGGATTGTTTATGCAAACGAAGCCTATGCCAAGATTCTGGGGGTACCAGTAGCAAAAGTATTAGGGCGCAGGCTAGATAAAATTGAACCTAAGGCTGAGGCAATCAACGTACTGCGTACGGGCAATCCATACCAAATTGGCGGGGATTACTTGGATTCCCTTGGTATCAATGTGGTAGGAAGTTCATTTCTTTTATATGATGATAACAACAATATCATTGGCTGTGTCTCAATTTTTAAAAATATTACGGATGTTGTAGAACTAAACCGTGAGTTACAGCAGACAAAGGGTGTAGCGGATTATTTGAAACAGCAGTTAGAACAATGGGAACAGCTGCCCCTGTCTTTCAAAGAATATGTAGGTCAAAACACTCGAGTGAAGAAAACCTTAGTATTAGCAGCTAAGGTAGCACGTACAGATAGTACGGTTCTAATTCTTGGTGAAAGTGGAGTTGGGAAAGAGGTATTAGCTAGGGCTGTTCATAATAGTAGCAGACGCAAGGATATGCCCATGATCAAGGTGAATTGTGCCGCGATGCCTGAGAATTTAATTGAGAGTGAACTGTTTGGATATGAGGACGGAGCGTTTACAGGGGCTAAAAAGGGAGGTAAACTTGGTAAGTTTGAACTGGCCCATTGTGGAACTATTTTTCTCGATGAAATTGGAGATATGAGTCTCACTATGCAAGCAAAGTTATTACGTGTATTGCAAGAAAAAGAGTTCGAACGGGTAGGTGGGAATAAAACAATCAAGGTCGATATACGAGTGATTGCAGCAACTAACCGAGATTTAGAAAAAATGATCAATGACGGATCGTTCAGGCTTGATCTGTACTACCGGCTAAATATTGTACCACTGACATTGTCCCCACTACGTGAACGTAAGGATGATTTACTGGCCCTCGCTAAGACATTCCTTGATCAGTTCTCACGGGAAGTCGGGCATGAGCTGAATCTATCGCCCAGAGTGATAAGATTTTTTCAGGAATATAATTGGCCCGGTAACATCCGGGAATTACAAAATGTTTTAGAACATGCAAGTATTGTCTGTGGGGGCGGGACCATTGAAATTCAGCACTTACCCGCTCGCATGATTCCGACCGACGATAATAACATGACATTAAAGGATAAGCCTTACGCTGTTAGGGAGATACTCGCTAGGATGGAAAAGGAACTAATATTATCAGCCTTAGATACATATAACAACAACCGTACTAAAGCTATGAAAGCCTTGGGGTTTTCGAGACGGGTTTTTTACGATAAGTTAATTAGATACGGTATCGACTGATTAATTTTAATAAATAATCAATAGGCATGTTATAACTTTAAAGGAAGAAATGTGCGCTTTGCGCACAAAAATTAAAAAAAGAATATGGTTTTGTATCTATTTCCTTACATAGGAAAAAACCCTCAGTGGACTGCTTTTTGCCAGACAAGAGGGTTTTTTTGTATATTCCAAGAGTTGGCATAGGGCTTGCAATAAAGCAACGTATCAGAATATTTAAAAAAATATGGTTACATTTGGATGAAGGAGAATAACTATGAGAACAAGAGCTCAGTATATCGAAGGGCTAAGCAAGATGAACAGAAACCTCTATTTTAATGGTGGCATGATTGATAGGTTAGATCCACTTCAAGAAGGTGCTCTTAACGTAATGGGCTTAACCTTTGATGCGGCCTGGGACCCCGCCAGTAAGGATCTTTGTACGGCAAAATCTCACATTACAGGGGAAATCATTAACCGTTTTAATCATATTCACCAAAACGCTGATGACTTGCACAAGAAGCAAGACATGACTCGTTTCTTAGTCAATAAGGTTGGGCAGTGCATTCAACGGTGCATGGGAATTGACGCTTCTAATGCAATTCACGCAGTGTCTTTCGAAGCTCAGAAGTCCACCAAAGCCAAGACAGCCTACCATGATAACTGGCTTAAATGGCTCGAGCGTTTCCAAAGAGAAGATCTCGTGGTAAGCTGCGCGCAAACTGATGTTAAGGGAGAGCGTTTGAAGCGGCCAGCTGAGCAGGATGACCCGGATATGTATGTCCATGTTGTGGAAGAACGGAGCGATGGGATCGTTGTGCGCGGCTGCAAAGTTCATATTTCAGAAGCATCTATTTCTGACGAGATCCTCGTCGTGCCGAACCGAGCCTTACAAAAGGGTGAGGAAGCTTATGCCTTGGCCTTTGCAGTTCCATCAGACTATGAAGGGGTCAAGCAGATAGTTCACTTCCATAATTATCGGAAGCGTGACACTTATCAGAGGGGGATAGAATACGGCTACACGGACTCCTATGTCATCTTTGATGATTGCTTTATTCCTTGGGAACGCGTATTTCTATGTGGAGAAACTCAGCATGGTGGTATGACTGCCCTGCTATTTGCTTTGTTCCATCGTCATTCCTATTCTGGCTGTAAACCTGCAATGCTTGACTATGTTATCGGGATGGGTGCCCTTGCAGCAGAAATTAATGGGATTGAAAAGACCCCCCATGTGCGCGAAATGTTATCCAAACTGATTATGACTGGTGAACTCGGCTATGCGGCAGGCTACACGTCCTCTGCACTTAGTAAGCCTGAAGTTTTTATGCCTGGTTTGGGAGTAGTACCCTATGGACCTGGCAGCTATATTCCCAACTCAATTTATGCCAACGTTGGCAGGTGCCTGACCGGTGAGGCCGTGTTTCATGAACAAGAGATCCTTTGCAACATTGCAGGGGGGATGCCTGCTACCTTCCCCTACGAAAATGACCTGACAAACCCTGAAATCAAAAATTTATTGGAAAAGTATCTGAATCGTAATCCTAAGATGCCCATAGAAGAACAAATTAAGTTTTGGATGAACTTCATCGATTTTGGTCTCTCTGGCTCCGCAGGTGCCACCCTGTATGGTGCTTATCATGGCGGTGGATCTCCGATTATGGAGCAGATCGCTATCACTTCCCAATATGATATGGAATCTAAAAAGGACATTGTCAGGGCCATCGCAGGAATGAAACCTAGATCGAAAAAGAAATAGGTAAAGGAGAGAAATTAATGGCTAGTAAATTTATGTACAGCAATCGTGATCACAAGTTTATTATCAAAGAATGGCTAGATGGAAAAAAGATCTTAGAATTAAAAAGGTTTAGGGACTATATCAGTATTGAGGATGTGGATGGAATACTTGACCAGTCCTTAAAAATGAGCAAAGAAGTCGTTGCTCCAACCAATGATGATGGAGATACAATTGGAGCAATTTTTAAGGATGGGAAAGTTACAGTGCCCCCTTCTTTTCATAAAGCCTTCAAGTTTATTCAAGAAAATGGCTGGGGTGCCAGCAACAGTGACGTTGAAGGAGAGGGTGCTTTACCAGAGATTTTGAATCAAGGGGTCCGGGAGTTTATTATTGGGGCCAATCCCTCTATGTCTCCTTACGTTGGATTAAGCGGAGGTATAGCCTCTGTAATCAAGGCGTTTGGCTCACCTGAACAGATCTCTCTCTACACCCCCAAAATGTTTGAAGGTGTTTGGGAAGGGACCATGTGTCTAACAGAACCCGGTGGTGGGTCTGATGTAGGGGATATGACAACCAAAGCCTATCCAACAGAAAACCCCTTAATCTATAAGGTGAAAGGGACAAAATGCTTTATTACCGGAGGAGATCATGATCTTACGGACAATATTATTCATCTAGTGTTAGCCCGGGTGGACGGAGCTGCCCCTGGAACTAAAGGACTTTCGTTATTCATCATACCAAAGGTTTGGGTTAATGAAGACGGCAGTCTGGGAGAATCCAACGATGTATCGACTGTTGGTATAGAGCATAAGATGGGTCTTAAGGGTTCTTCAACAGCGGTACTTAGCTTTGGGGAAGAGGGTCAATGCCGCGGGGTTTTATTAGGCAGCCCGCCGGATGAAAAGGGGATTGGACAAGGTATTGCACAAATGTTTAGGATGATCAATGGATCAAGGTTGGATACGGGGCATAGTGCCCTAGCGGTGGCGACTGTGGCCTATAATAATGCAGTTGATTATGCTAAACAGCGCATACAGGGGCGACCTATTCACAATCCCAAAGCTGGCAGGGTTCCTATCATTCAGCACGAAGATGTTCGTCGTATGCTGCTCACACAAAAGGCCACGCTGGAAGCAATGCGAGCGATGATTTTTAAGGGTTACTATTACTTGGATTTAATTGAATTTGGAGATGATCCTGGAGATATTAAGGCAGCAAAGCGCGCCCTTGAAGTTATTACACCTTTAATCAAAGCCTATTGCTCTGACCAAGGGTGGTTAATGATCACTGAAGCTATTCAAGTTTTCGGTGGTTACGGATTTACTGAGGAATACCCAGTAGCACGTCAAGCCAGGGATGTTAAGATTTATTCTATCTGGGAGGGTACTAATTTTATCCAATCAATGGACCTAGTGGGTCGTAAATGGAGCCTAGATAAAGGAAATGTCTTCAAAGAATGGATGATGGAAATGGCGACATTTGTCCAATCCAACCAGAATCATAAAGTGTTTGCTCGAGAGTTTGAGGTGCTGGGTAAAGCATTAATGGCGTACCAGGATCTTGTAGGTACCGTCTTAGGCTATTTTAAAGAAAACATTAAACTGGTTCCATTGTACAGTACGAGAATCTTGCGGATTACAGCTGAACTTTATGGGGGCTGTTTGCTGATGCAGCAAGCCTTAGTGGCCCAAGAAAAACTGGAACAGGGGAACTCAGACAAAGCTTTCTATGCCGGAAAGGTATTTAGCGCTAAATTTTATATACTCAATATTGTTCCGGATGTGGCGGCAACAGTGCGGATTATTAAAGAGGGCGACACCTCTGCTATCGATATTCCTGAAGAAGCTTTCTAATAACCTAATAGAATTATGATGCTATTGTATGACAACTAGAGAAGGGCTGGCGATATTTTTATGAGTCAGTCATTAAACATATTTAGAAATTGATTCCTGAAAGGTGGTAAAGTCTTGGATATTAAGATAACTATGATGGAGCGGCGGAGTATCCGCAAATATAAAGCTGATCCAGTCTCGGACGAAATGTTGCTGGAATTAATGGAGGCAGCCCGTTTAGCCCCGTCCGGAACGAATCATCAGCCTTGGCGATTTATTGTCGTCAAGAATCAGACCATAAAAGAACAAATTCAAGCAGCTGCATTTAATCAGAAATTTCTTAGCCAGGCCCCCATTCTATTAGTTTGTTGTGCTGATCTCATGACCTATGCTAATGATACCAAGAAAAGATTGCAGGAACTAATCGATGCAGGGGTTTTCGGGCCGGAAGCCTTCGAAAGTTATCCTGGCATTGATCAACCTAAAGATGCTAATGCTTTGAAGGCCTTTATCCCACATGCCATGTTAAATGTCGGACTTGCTATGGAACATATCGCTTTGAGGGCTGTTTCGTTGGGTCTGGGTACCTGCTTTGTACAATTAATGAAGGCTAAGCAGATTGCCCAGATCTTGGAGATGCCTGAACATTTGGTGATCACAGGATTGATGCCTGTAGGCTTTCCGGATCAAAACCCGGTACAGCGCCCTCGGGTAAGTGTTCAAGACATTATCTATAAAGTGGTTGATTGATGTTTTGGCTTTAAAAGAGATAAAGTTCCCTAAATCATTAATCGGTAAACTAATGATTTAAACTACTCTTGTACTCATCTCAAGGTGTTCCCAAATAGTTTGGTCTGGCCATGTTAAGTCAGCATGAAAAATTGGGGAGGTAGCTAATATGGACGAACACGTTCGGAAGGATTGGCCCAGTTATTTAGCCCCCGACTTAACCTATCGTTTAGGTCAGAAACCTCTGCACGAGTATTTGAGGGACCATGCTCACCTAAACCCTGAGAAAATTGCGATCATCTGGTATGGGCGGGAGATTACCTATAGAGAATTAGATGATCTTAGCGAAAAGTTTGCGGCATATTTAATAAGCTCTGGAGTTAAGAAAGGAGAGCATATAGCTCTTTTTCTCTCGAATTGTCCTCAGTATTTTATTGCGCATTATGGTATCCAGAAAATTGGGGCGGTTGTAGGGCCCTGTAGTCCATTGTTTAAGGAGTGGGAACTTGAGTATCAACTAAACGACATGGAAGCTAGAATAATCATAACAGCCGATAGTTTGTATGACGTTGTAGAAAACGTACTATTAAAAACAGTAGTTGAGCAAGTAATCCTTACTAATTATGGAGAATTTCTGCCGGCAAAGCCTACCCTTAATGTTCCCGGGGAGATTTGCAAACCTAAGCCGCTGATTTTAGGTGTTCATGACATGTTAGCAGTTATTAACGAACAAGAAAGTTTGGTTGTGGACGTTGACATTAGTATGGATGACAATTGTCTAATGGTCTACACATCAGGCACGACGGGTCAACCGAAAGGAGCTATGCTTTCTTATACTAATGCTCTTTTTAAAGCAGCAGCAGTTGCTCAAAGCAGTGTCGTCGTGGCTGAGGACATGCTACTTACTGTTGCCCCCCTTTACCATATTGCTGGGATGTTAATGGGACTCAATTGCCCAATTTATGCTAATGCAAGCATGGTTCTCCTCTATCGGTTTGATCCGGTCGCGGTATTGCAGGCGATCGACCGATACAAATGTACTTGGTGGTATAGTGTTGCGCCCATGAATGTTGCTGTTATGCAGGTACCCAATGCAGAACAGTATGATATCTCCTCCTTGAAAACAAATGTCGGCACTAGTTTTGGTATTACCCTCACTCAGGAGATTGCGGAGGCCTGGAAGAAGTTCACAGGGGGCTGTGGACTCTATGAAGCTGCCTATGGATTAAGTGAAACTCACACGGCAGATACATTTATGCCCTCTAATGCTGTAAAGTGGGGAACCCAAGGTATTCCTACCTACGAGACAGTAATCCGCATTATTGACCCTGATACAGGTAAGGAAAAAAACACAGGAGAGATGGGTGAGATAATCATATCCAATCCAGGTGTCTTTAAGAACTATTGGAAAAAGCCAGAGGCAACGGCAAAGACTCTCCGCGATGGGTGGGTATATACCGGAGATATGGGATCCCTGGATGAGGATGGTTATCTAATCTTCTGCGGTCGGTTTAAAGAGATGATCAAGGTAACTGGTTATAGCGTTTTTCCAGAGGAAGTAGAAGCTATGTTAATCCGTCACGAGGGGATTGCCCAAGTAGCCGTAACTGGAGTACCAGATGCCCAAAAAGGGGAAGTTGTGAAAGCCTATGTCGTTCTCAAAGCTGGACAGGGTGAAAATATTTCACCTCAGGACATAATGGATTGGGCCAAACAAAGAATGACTTCTTATAAGGCACCCCGTTATGTAGAATTTCGGGAGTCCCTACCAGCTACCGGTGCTGGCAAAGTTTTGCGAAGGCTTTTAGATAACGAGAAGTCCTGAGATAAGGATAATGTGGCTATTAACAAAGAATAGAGGGGAGTTTCCATGGCAAACGCATCTGTTTCGATGGTAAAAGTAACTGATGTTTACGAGTCTCTACAGGAGTGTCTAAAATTAAGTGAAGGGCTAGCAGGATTAAACACCAACGACAGAATTTTGATTAAGCCTAACATAGTTAGTTGGGATTTTGACCTACCGTTTCCGCCCTATGGCGTGGTTACCACCAGTGTTGTACTCAATGCCCTGGTTCGCATTTTGGCTGAACATGGTTTTAGAAACTTAACCATTGGAGAAGGTGCCCTTCCGGGGTTAAGTCCAGACGGAGATGCGGTGTACGAGGCTCTTGGATACAAAAAATTGCAAGAGCGCTATGGAGTTAAATTAGTTGACTTTAACCAGGAAGAGTTTGTGGCGATAGATTATGGTGACGGATTTAAGCTTGATATTGCCAAACAGGCCTTAGAAGCAGACAAAATCATTAACGTCCCTGTGTTAAAAACCCACAACCAAGCTAGAGTGTCTTTAGGGATTAAAAACCTTAAAGGTTGTCTCAATAAAAAGTCTAAACAGTATTGCCATGGCGTGGGCGATGAGGAACTTAGTCGTACCTTTCCCCGCATTATCGATAAACTCCCAGTTGCTTTGACGATAATTGATGGCCTTTATACCCTGGAAAAAGGTCCTGGCCCAACTGGAAAGGCATTTAGAAAGGATCTATTAATAGCTTCTCGGGATCCTTTTGCCTGTGATCTTGTAGGAGCAGCTATTCTTGGTTACCCGGCTAAAGACGTGGCCCATTTGATTAATTATGCTAAAAGCCACGGGCGTAGTTTGGAGTTGGCAGATTATGAAGTGAAAGGAGAGAGTGTGGCGGATCATCAGGAGTATGTAACCTATGATTGGGAGTGGTCAGAAAAGGATACCGGCCCGGCTGGGTTTGAAAAGCGTGGTATCACCGGGCTGGCAATCCGTAAGTATGATAGTAGTCTGTGTACGGGCTGTTCGGTACAATATAATCCTATGTTGATCCTTCTCTCTTCCGCATTCAAAGGGCAGCCTTTCCCGAATATCGAGGTTGTAAGCGGTAAGCAACAATTGGCAGCCAAAGACTTTGACAATACAGTACTCTTTGGAAAGTGTGCATGTCATCTTAACAAGAATAATCCCAATATCAAAAAGGCTATTCCGATTTGGGGATGTCCGCCTGTTTTGGGAAAATTCGTTGAGGTATTGGCAAAGGAGAAAATTAATTGTGATTATAACGAATATGTACGCTTCCGGCACTACTTGTTCAGTAGGTATAAGGAAAGTGAGGGATTCAATCTCGCTGACTGGTCGGTAAAATAAATCGTTAACTAAAGAAAAATTAGTCAACAGAAACGAGAGGAGGATGGAAATGAAGATTCATAAAGCAGCGGTAATTGGGTCAGGCGTGATGGGGAGTACCATTGCAGCGCTTTTGGCCAATGCTGGAATCCCAAGTCTGTTATTGGATATTGTCCCTTCCAAACTATCGGAGAAGGAAAAAGCTAATGGGTTAACATTGGAGGATCGTACGGTTCGCAATAGCATTGCCCAAAACAATAAGGCGAACTTGTTAAAAATGAATCCAGCCCCATTGTTAGTTCCGGAGTTTGCAGACCGAATTGAGGTGGGAAACTTAAGTGATGATTTAGGGCGCTTAATTGAAGTTGATTGGGTGATTGAGGTTGTTGTGGAACGGCTTGATATAAAGGTTAATCTTTTTAAAACGATTGCTGCGCAGGTCCGCCCAGGAACGATTGTAACTTCTAATACCTCGGGAATTTCTTTGAAATCAATGGTGGAAGGGCTCCCGGAGAGTTTTACTCAGTATTTTCTCGGAACACACTTCTTTAATCCCCCTCGCT